>JBKPNB010000151.1:0-3120 GCA_046732395.1 Actinomycetota bacterium
CTGCTGCGGCGCGCTCCAGCTCCACTCCGGCTTCGACGAGGACGCCCGGGCGCTGGCGCGGGAGACGATCGCGGCCTTCGAGGGCTACGACGCGGTCGTCGTCAACGCCGCCGGCTGCGGCTCGGCGATGAAGGACTACGGCCACCTGTTCCGCGACGACCCGGACTGGGCCGACCGAGCGCAGGCGTTCGCGGCCAAGGTCCGCGACGTCACCGAGCTGCTGGCGGCCGAGCCCGCCGCCGCCCCGCGCCACCCGATCGAGCTCGGCGCGGCCGCCTACCACGACGCCTGCCACCTCGCCCACGCCCAGGCGATCCGCGAGGAGCCGCGGAACCTGCTCCGCGACATCCCCGGCCTCGAGCTCCGCGAGCCGGAGCGCTGGGAGATCTGCTGCGGCTCGGCCGGCGTCTACAACCTGCTCCAGCCCGAGGCCGCTTCCGAGCTCGGCCGCCGCAAGGCCGAGCGGCTCCTCGCCACCGGCGCCCGCGCGGTGGTCGCCGCCAACCCCGGTTGCGTCCTCCAGATCGCCGCCCACGCCCGCGAGCTCGGCGAGGAGCTCGCCGTCTACCACCCGGTCGAGCTGCTCGACGCCTCGATATCGGGTACCGACCTTCGCAGGAGATCGAACGGAAGGAGGGCGAGATGAGCGTCGACGTCCAGGGGGTCGAGGTCCGGGGCCCGGTCGAGGGGCGGGCGGAGGAGATCCTCTCCCCCGACGCGATGGAGTTCGTCGCCGGCCTTCACCGCCGCTTCGACGGCCGACGCCGCGAGCTCCTGGCGGCGCGCGCCGAGCGCCAGCGCCGGCTCGACGCCGGCGGCACCCTCGACTTCCTCGAGGAGACCCGCGAGGTCCGGGAGGGCGACTGGACGGTCGCCCCGCCGCCGCCGGACCTCCGCAACCGCCGGGTCGAGATCACCGGCCCCACCGACCGGAAGATGGTGATCAACGCGCTCAACTCGGGCGCGAAGGGGTTCATGGCCGACTTCGAGGATTCGAACTCCCCGACCTGGGAGAACATCGTCGGCGGCCAGGCGAACCTGATCGACGCGATCGAGGGGACGATCGAGTTCACGAGCGAGGACGGGCGCGAGTACCGGCTCGGCGACGAGATCGCGACGCTGCTGGTCCGCCCCCGCGGCTGGCACCTCCCCGACAAGCACATCGCCGTCGACGGCGAGGAGCTCGCGGGCGCCCTGCTCGACTTCGGGCTCTTCTTCTTCCCCCACGCCCGCCGCCTGATCGACAAGGGCTCGGGCCCCTACCTCTACCTGCCGAAGCTGGAGTCGCACCTCGAGGCGCGCCTCTGGAACGAGGTCTTCGTCCACGCCGAGGAGGAGCTCGCGATCGACCCCGGGACGATCAAGGCCACGGTTCTGATCGAGACGATCCCGGCGGCGTTCGAGATGGACGAGATCCTCTACGAGCTCCGCGCCCACTCCGCCGGTCTCAACGCCGGGCGCTGGGACTACATGTTCTCGATGATCAAGTGCTTCCGCGAGCGGCCCGAGTTCGTCCTCCCCGACCGCAACAAGGTGACGATGACGGTGCCGTTCATGCGGGCCTACACCGAGCTGCTGGTGAGGACCTGCCACCGCCGCGGCGCGCACGCGATGGGCGGGATGGCGGCGGTGCTGCCGAGCCGCAAGGACCCGGAGGCGAACGAGAAGGCGATCGAGGGGGTGCGCGCCGACAAGCGCCGCGAGGCCGGCGACGGCTTCGACGGCACCTGGGTCGCCCACCCCGACGTCGTCCCCGCCGCGACGGGAGAGTTCGACGAGGTGCTCGGCGATCGCCCGAACCAGGTCGAGCGCCAGCGTGAGGACGTCGATGTCTCAGCTGCCGAGCTACTCGATGCCGCCTCGGCCGGCGACGAGCACACCGAGGAGGGGCTGCGGAGCGACGTCAACGTCGGCATCCAGTACATCTCCTCCTGGCTTCGCGGCAACGGCGCGGCCGGGATCTACGGGCTGATGGAGGACGCGGCGACCTCGGAAATCGCCCGCTCGCAGGTCTGGCAGTGGGTCCGCCACGGCGTCGAGCTCGACGACGGGCGGGCGGTGACGCCGGAGCTCGTCCGCGAGCTCGAGACCTCCGAGCTCGAGCGGATCCGCGAGGAGATCAACGACGACCGCTGGTTCCAGGAGCAGGGCCGCCCCGGCCTCTCGCGCGAGCTCTTCGAGCGGGTGGCGCTCGCCGACGAGTTCGTCGAGTTCCTCACCCTGGTCGCGTACGAGCACCTGCCGTAGGCGCGCGGCGTGACCTAAATCACGCCCCGCATCCTTGACAACGCGCCCCGGTTGGGTTAGACCAGCGCCGGGACGGGACAAGATGTCCGGCAGCCTGATCGCGCGAGGGAGTGCCCTCGAGACCGAAGTCCTTGTGGGGGCCGGTACGGATAGCTGTTCCGAGGGGCGTTGCGGCCGGGCGGCGGCGCGCGCCGAGCGTGTCGGAGGCTACCCGTGAGCACGGGGCCAAGCGAGCTCCGCAGCGTCCCCGGACCGAAGGTCTTCATCACCTATCGGCGCGAGGACACGAGCGCCCAGGCGGGGCGTCTCTACGACGCGATGGTGACGCGGTTCGGGGAGGAAAACGTGTTCATGGACGTGGACATGGCGCCGGGCGTCGACTTCGTCGAGCGAATAGCCGAGGCGGTCGCTGCCTGCCACGTGCTGATCGTCGTCATGGGGCCCGACTGGGCGACGGTGAAGGACGATCGGGGCAGGCAGCGCCTCGCCGATCCCGAGGATTTCGTCCGGCTCGAGGTTGAGACCGCCCTTCGGCGTCCCGACGTCACCCCGATCCCCGTGCTCGTCGCCGGCGCGCGAATGCCGAGGCGAGAGGATCTGCCCGAGGAGCTGGGGGCGATCACGCGGCGCAACGCGCTCGAGCTCACCGACCTGCGCTGGCGCCAGGACGTCGGTCGCCTGATCAGCACCCTGGATGAGCTGCTGGCAGATCTCGCGGGCGCGGCGCCCCTCACATCCGCGCCGGAGCGAACGCTCGCCGGCAAGGAGGCGGGCGATGCTGCCGGCGAGGCCACGACGCAAACCGCTCCCGCAGCGAACGGAGCGGCCGCCCCGCCCGTGGCGACCGAGCGGCCGGCGCCTCCGGCCCGGAGG
>JBKPNB010000152.1:0-9186 GCA_046732395.1 Actinomycetota bacterium
CCGCTCCGGCGCGGAAGTCGCGGCGCGCTCGCCGCCGTTCGCGGCCAGCGCCTTCGCCGCGGTCTCCTCCTCGACGCTCGAGGCGGCGGCCTTGACCTCGACGCCGGCGGCCTTCAGGGCGGCGATCACCTCGCCGCTCGAGAGGCCGCGCTCCTTGGCGATCTCGTGAACGCGTTTCTTCATGCGGTGGAATCCTCGGCCGCAGCCTCGGATTCCCCGGTTCGCTCTGCGCCGACCGGCGCCGTCGGTTCGCTCGACTGCGGCGCCTGGGCGCCGTCGGCGCTCCCCTCTTCGGCCGGGGTCTCCTCCTCGCCGAGCCTCTCGTCGGCCTCCTCGATCTGCTCGGCGGCCTCCTCCTCGGCCTCGCTCAACTCCTGCTCGGCCTGCTCGCGCTCCTCGCGCGCGGTGTCGAGGTCGGGCGCCTCCTCGGCGGGCGGCACCTGCGGCGCCGGCGCCTCGGTCGGAGGCTCCTCGCCCGCTGCCTGCTGTCCGCCGTCTGCGGTTTCGCCTCCAGAGCCGCCCTCGGCCTTGGCCACGAGGGTCGCGGCCTCATCCTCGGGGGCATCCGGATTCGCCAGCGTCGCGATCTCCGCCTCCGAGAGCGCTCCGAGCGCGGTCACCTGGTTGGTCGGGAACCTCGCCAGCGCCTGGTGCTGAGGCAGGCCGCAGTAGCGGGAGCCCGGGAGCGCGGCGTTCGGGCAGCGCCGCCCCGCCGAGAGCACCGCCGCGCAGCGGCCGTCGAACTCCTGCTCGGCCTCCTCGTACTCGAGCTCCTCGGCCGACTCGCTGAACTCGGTCTCCGACTTGATGTCCACCCGCCAGCCGGTCAGCTTCGCCGCCAGGCGGGCGTTCTGGCCCTCGCGGCCGATCGCGAGCGAGAGCTGGTCGTCGGGGACGACGACCGTCGCCTGCTTGGCGTCGTCGTCGACGAGCACCTCGCGGACCCGCGCCGGCGAGAGCGCCTTGGCGACGAACCGGGCCGGCTCGTCGTTGTGGGGGATGATGTCGATCTTCTCGCCGCGGAGCTCGGACACGACCATCCGCACCCGCGAGCCGCGCGGGCCGACGCAGGCCCCGACCGGGTCGACGCCGTCGGCGTGCGAGACGACGGCGATCTTCGACCTGTAGCCGGGCTCGCGGGCGACGCCGACGATCTCGACGAGCCCGTCGGCGACCTCCGGGACCTCGAGCTCGAACAGGGCCTTGATCAGCTCCGGGCTGCGGCGAGAGACGACCACGCTCGGCCCCTTGCCCTCGGCGGAGACGTCGGTGATCACCGCCTTCACCCGCATCCCGTGGTCATAGCGCTCGTTCCAGACCTGCTCGGAGCGTGGCAGCAGCGCCTCGACCCGCTCCCGGAGCTGGACCAGCGTGTAGCGGTTGTCCGACTGCTGGATGATGCCGGTGACCAGCTCGCCGACCCGGTCGCGGTACTCCTCGTACATCATCATCCGCTCCGCCTCGCGGATCCGCTGGAGAATTACCTGCTTGGCGGTCTGGGCCGCGATCCGGCCGAAGTCATGCGGGGTGACGTCGCGGGTCGTGATCTGGTCCTCGTACGGCGCGAGGATCTCGGGGTCGAGGTCGGGCTCTTCGGGCTCGCGGAACTCGCCGGTCTCGGGGTCGATCTCCTGCTCCTGCTGCTCGGCGACCTGCGCCAGGAGCTTCTCCTCGAGCTCCGGCGGCAGCATCAGCTCGAACACCCGGAAGTCGGCGGTGTCGCGGTCGAGGTCGACGCGGGCGTACTTCGCGGCGCCGGGGGTCTTCTTGTAGGCCGACAGCAGCGCGTCCTCGAGCGCCGACATCAGCGTGTCGGAGTCGATCCCCTTCTCCTGCTCGAGGACCTTGACGGCCTCGACGATCTCTCGGCTCACGGCAGCACCTCCTCTGCGACCAGGTTCGAGCGCCGGATCGCCGCCAGCGGAATCGTCCGCTCGCGCTCCGGTTCCCGGAGCGAGACCCCGGCATCGTCGGCGGCGACGAGGGTGCCGGTGAAGCTGCGGCGGCCGTCGATCGGCTCCCGGGTGCGGACGCGCGCCCGGCGGCCGAGGAAGCGTCGGAAGTGCTCGGGCTTGGTCAGCGGGCGGTCGGCGCCCGGCGAGGAGACCTCGAGCGAGTAGCGCACGAGCAGGTCGCGGAGCGCCGCGGTCACCCGCTCGCAGAGCGCGAGGTCGACCCCGCCCGGCCGGTCGATGTAGAGCCGCAGCGACTCGGCGGCCGGGCGCTCCAGCATCACGACCTCGACCTCGGGGTCGAGCGCGGCGAGCCTGGTCTCGATTGTCGTCTGCAAATCCTCCAATTCTGTCCCTTCGGACCCGTGATCCGCCGAAAAAAAGGTGGGCCCGGGCCCACCTTCAGCAAGGTTCGGGTGCGGTGAGAAGCTGCGCTGAGTATAGCCGCGACCGCGCCGCCCGCCGCCGCGATTCCGAGGCCGATCAGACCTCGATCAGGAGGGTCACGGGGCCGTCGCCCGTGAGCTCGACCGCCATCCGGGCGCCGAACCTCCCCCGTCGCGCGCCGAGCCCATCGCAGAAACGCTCGTAAAGCGGCTCCGCGACGCCGGCCGGCGCAGCGGCGACGTAGCTCGGCCGGTTGCCGCGGGTGGTGTCGCCGTAGAGGGTGAACTGGCTGACGCAGAGCGCCTCGCGGTCCGCGAGCGGCTCGTTCATCCGCCCCTCGGCGTCGTCGAAGATCCGCAGCGCGCGGACCTTTTCGGCGAGGCGGTCGGCGTCGGCCTCGGAGTCGCCGTCGGCGACGCCGAGGAGAACGAGGAGCCCCGGCCCGATCGCCGCCAGCTCGCGCCCGTCGACCGAGACCGCGGCCCGGCTCACGCGCTGGACGAGCGCCCGCATTTAGTGCTAGCTCGAGGAGAGCTGCTCGCGGTAGGAGCGGTAGTCGCGACGCTCGGGTCGCAGGCAGGCGGCGATCGCAAGGTGGCGGCGGGCGCGCTGGCGCTGGCCGGTCAGGGTCAGCGCCCGCCCGAGGCAGAAGTGCGCGAAGTCGTTTACCGGGTAGCGCTCGACGACGGCCTCGAACTCGATCGCCGCCTCCGAGTAGCGGCGGGAGCGGAAGTAGGCCCGCCCGAGCGCCTCGCGGATCGAGCTCTTCTCGGGAGCGAGGCGGGCGGCCTTCGAGAGTGGCACCGTGGCCTGCTCGAAGTCGCCGGACTCGAGCAGCGCCATGCCGCGCTGGTAGAGGTCGTAGAGGTGCTCCTCGGGCACGCTCCCAGTGTAGGGGCGGCGGTGGCTCGCTTCCGGGATGATGGCGGCGTGGCCGTGAGCCAGGAGGAGAGGGGCGCCGCCTTCAGGCGGCTCCACGAGGGCGAGCCGTTCGTGATCCCGAACCCGTGGGACGCCGGGTCGGCGCGGGCGCTCGAGGCGCTCGGGTTCGAGGCGCTCGCGACGACGAGCTCCGGATTCGCCTTCACGCTCGGCCGCAGCGACGGCGCCACCACGGTTGACGACGTCGCCTCCCACGTGACCTCGCTCGTCGAGGCGACCAGCCTGCCGGTGAGCGTGGACCTCGAGAACGGCTACGGCCCCGATCCCGGCGACGCGGCGGCCGCGGTCGCGAGGGCGGCCGAGGCGGGCGCCGTCGGGGGCTCGATCGAGGATTTCGACCCGGGCGGCGCGATCTACGAGCTCGGCCACGCCGCCGAGCGCGTCGCGGCGGCGGCCGAGCGGGCCCACGGACTGGGCTTTCCGTTCATGCTCACCGCGCGCGCCGAGAACCACATCCGCGGCAACCCCGACCTCGAGGACACGATCGCCCGGCTTCAGGCGTACGAGCGCGCCGGCGCCGACGTCCTCTACGCGCCGGGCCTCCGCGACGGCGAGTCGATCCGCGCCGTCTGCGAGGCGGTCTCCAAGCCGGTCAACGTGCTCGCGCACAGCGGGCTGACGATGGCCGAGGTCGTCGCCGCCGGCGCGCGGCGGGTGAGCGTCGGAGGCGCGCTGACGTGGGTCGCGGTGGGGGCGATGGCCGCCGCAGCGGAGGCGATCCGGGAGCGGGGCGACTTCTCAGTGCTGACCGGCGCGCCGGCGGCGATTGAAGACTGGGCGGATTAGCCGCACGGGCATGTCGCAGGTGGCATGTGGAACGACGGCGAGGTGCCTCCACCTGCTACCTGCTACCTGCTACCTGCCACCTGCCTTCGCCTGATCGCCCCCACCCGGTCGAGAATCGCCTCCGCCACGACCTCCTTCGACGCCTCCGGCACCCGGTGGCGCCCGCCGGGCTCGAGGATCACCACCTCGTTGCGGTCCGAGTCGAAGCCGATCCCGGGCCGCGAGATGTCGTTGTAGACGACCGCGTCGAGCCCCTTCCGCTCGAGCTTCTCCGCGGCCCGATCGATCGCCTCCGGGCCGTGCTCGGCGGCGAAGCCGACGATCGTCTGCCCCGGGCGACGGCGCCGCGCCGCCGCCGCGACGACGTCGTCGGTGGCCGCGAGCCGCAGCTCGAGGCCCTCGCCGGCATCGCGGGCGAGCTTGCCCTCGGCGGCCGTGGCGGGGCGGAAGTCGGCGACAGCCGCGGCCATCAGCAGGACGTCGTGGCTCGGGAACTCGGCGGCGAGGGCGGCGGCCAGCTCGGCGGTCGTCTCGACGTCGACCCGGCGCGTCGACGGCGGCGCCGGGAGCCCGACGTTGGCGGCGATCACGGTCACCTCCGCCCCGCGCCCGGCGGCGGCGGCGGCGAGCGCCAGGCCCATCCGCCCGCTCGAGCGGTTGCCGATGAAGCGAACGGCGTCGATCGGCTCACGGGTGCCGCCGGCGGTGACGAGCACGCGCAGTCCGTCCCAGGGCCCGGGCGCGCGTGGCAGCAGCGCCTCGACCTCGGCCAGCAGCCGTTCCGGCGCCGGGAGCCGGCCGATCCCGTGTTCGCCGCGCGAGGCGAGCGGGCCCTCGTCGGGCTCGATCACGCGGACGCCGCGATCGCGAAGCGTCGCCAGGTTGGCCTGGGTCGCCGCGTCGCGGTACATGCGGTCGTTCATCGCCGGCGCCACCGCGCGCGGAGCCTGGCAGGCGAGGAACGAGGTCGCGAGCAGCGAGTCGCAGAGCCCGGCGGCGAGCTTGGCCACGGTGTTCGCCGAGGCCGGTGCGACGAGGAAGGCGTCGGCGCGGGCGGCGAGCTCAAGGTGGCCGATCGGATCGTGGTCGGGCGCGGCCTCGCCGGGAAAGGTGCCGCGAAGCGGATCGCGCTCGAACTCGTCGACGAGGACCGGGGCGCCGACGATCCCCTCGAATGAGGCGCGGCCGACGAAGCGCTCGGCCGTCGGCGTCATCAGGACGCGGAGCGCATGGTCGGCCTTGGTCGCGAGCCGCGCGAGCTCGATCGCCCGGTAGGCGGCGATGCCGCCGCTCACCCCGAGCAGGATGCGCGCCACCCCGCCCCCCGGAGGCCGCTAGTGCCGCCTCCCGTAAGTACGGTCCGGATCTGGCGAGCGGCTGGGCGTGGCTGGCGAGCGCGGCGGGTGAAGGCGATGCTCAAGCATCGTCGAGCCCGGCGCGCGCCGCCGGGCGCGTCCAGACGCCGCCAGAACGGAGCGTATTTGCGGGAGTCGGCACTTAGCTCCGGTAGCGGTAGTCGAGCTTTCCGCCGGCGAGCTCCTCGAGGGCAATCGTCAGGTAGTTGCCGGAATGGGTCTCGACCATCGGCGGCGTGTACTCCTCGTAGCTGCCCTCGCCGAGCGCCCGGTAGTAGCTGTTGAGCTGGCGCGCCCGCTTCGCCGCGACGAGCACGGCGGCGTAGTGCGAGTCGGTGTTCTCCAGCAGCTTGTCGACGCGTGGCTTGATCATCTCGCCGAGGATGATAGGGAGAGCTCGCCGCGAACCACGCGTTCGAGCTCGGCCGCCGCACGCTCGATCTCATCGTTCACCACCACGTGCGGGAACTCCTTGCGCGCCGCGAGCTCGAGCTCGGCGACCCGCAGCCGCTCGGCGATCGCCTGCTGCGAGTCCGCCCCCCGCCGCTCGAGCCGCTCGCGCAGGGCGCCCGGGTCGGGGGGTGCGATGAACACCAGCACCGCCTCCGGCATCGCGGCGCGGACCTGGCGCGCGCCCTGGACCTCGATCTCGAGCAGCACCGAGCGGCCGGCGTCGAGCCGCCGCTCGACCTCCGAGCGGAGCGTCCCGTAGCGGTTGCCGCTGTAGGTGGCGTGCTCGAGGAACTCCCGCGCCCGCGCCCGACGGTCGAACTCGGCCTCCTCGAGGAAGTGGTAGTCGCGGCCGTCGACCTCGCCGGCGCGCGGGCGCCTGGTCGTCGCCGAGACCGACAGCTCGAGCCCCGGGACGCGCTCGCAGAGTCGCTTGATCAGCGTCCCCTTGCCGACCCCAGAGGGGCCGGTGATCACGACTACCTTTGCCTTGGGCACCGTTCAATCCCTAGCGGGAAGAGCGGACGGCGCCGCCCGATTCGCCCCTCGCTGCGGCGCTCAGCGGCGAAGGAACGCGACGAGCTCGCCGCGCTGGCGCTCGGAGAGGCCGCCGATCGTCTTCGACGGCGAGATCCGGCACTGGGAGAGGATCTTGTTCGCCTTCACCCGCCCGTACTTGGGGACGGCGATGATCATGTCGAAGGCCTTCGCCGAGAGGACGTACTCGGGGGGATCGATGAGCAGCTGCTCGACCTTCACCTTGCCGGCCTTCAGGTCGCGCTTCAGCTGCGCCCGGGCGGTACGGATCTCGTTGGCCCTCCGGAGTGCCTTCATCCGCTGTTCGTGAGATCTCTCGGGGACGGCGGACGAGGTGTCGACGGAGGGGACCACCGGCGGCGGCGATTATATGCGCGGTCATGCGGCCCGCGGCGCGGATCGGGGCGAATTTTGTGAAATTCGATTCGACCTTAGGTTGAGGTCGAGCCAGCGGTCGTCGATCGCTGGGCCGCGATGCGATCCGCGTCGGCGCTCCGGCGCGCCGCGAGCGCCGCCGCGAGCTCGTCCCGCACTCGAGCGCCGGCGGTCGGATCGCGGAAGCTCGCGGTCCCGACGGCGACCGCCGAGGCGCCGGCGTCGACGAACGCGAGCGCGTCGGCGCCGGTCTCGATCCCACCCATCCCGATCACCGGGATCGCGACCGCCGCCGCCACCCGCCGCACCTGCTCGAGGGCGATCGCGCGGATCGCCGGTCCCGACAGCCCGCCGCTTCCGCCGCCGAGCCAGGGCCGGGCGCCGAGCGGATCGCTCGCCGAGGCCTTGATCGTGTTGATCAGCGAGACCGCGTCGGCGCCGCCCGTCTCGGCGGCGAGCGCGACCGCGGCGGGATCGGCGACGTTCGGCGTCAGCTTCACGATCAGCGGGCGCTCGGTGAGCGGGCGGACGGCCTCGAGCAGGGCCAGCGTCTCGTCCGGGCGCTCGCCGACGACGAGCCCGGACTCGACGTTCGGGCAGGAGACGTTGAGCTCGAGCGCGCCGACCTCGGGGCGCTCGCCGACGGCGGCGACGAGCCGCGCGAACCCGTCGTGGCTCGTGGCCATCACCGAGACGACGAGCGGGACCGGAAGCTCGGCGAGCAGCGGCAGGTCGGCCGCGAGGAACCCATCGAGCCCCTTGTTCGGGAGGCCGATCGAGTTGATCAGCCCGGCCGGCGTCTCGTAGAGGCGCGGCGGGGGGTTGCCGGCCCGGGGCTCGGGGGTGATCGTCTTCGACACGAAGGCGGCGAACGGAAAGCGCTCGTGGAGCTCGTCGCCGAACGCGCGCCGGGCGGCGATGGCGTCGAAGGTCCCGCTGCCGTTGAGGACTGGGTGCTCCAGATGCAACGTGCCGATGTCCACGGTAAGGCTCATCGTTCTGCAGGTGGCAGGTGGCAGGTGGCAGGTCGAGGAGATCGTCCACGCGCGGAGGTCCACATGCCACATGCCGCCTGCCGCATGCCCATCAATGCCCCACCCCCACCCTGATGGCGGTCTCGATCTCGACGGCGTTCACCACCGGACCGTCGACGCACAACCTCATGAAGCCGCCCTCCGCGAGCGGGACGGCGCAACCGAAGCAGGCGCCGAACCCGCACGCCATCGGGGCCTCCATCGCCAGCTCCGCCGCGACTCCGCGCGCGCCGCAGAGCTCTCGGACCGCCTCGAGCATCGCCGGCGGCCCGCAGGCGTAGACCGCCGCGCTCGCGGCGTCGTCGCCCTCGAGCATCACCGCGAGCAGGTCGGTGACGTACCCCTGGTGCCCGGCGTGGCCGTCCTCGCTCGCGAGCCGGATCGAATCACAGGCAACCTTCGCGCGAGGCCCTGAATACCTGTTCCCCGCCACACCCTCCCCTTGTTCTGCCTCGCGCTCCGGAGAACAATCGAAGAGCTCGAGCCCGCCGGAGTGGCGGCGGTCGCGAAACCCGAGCAGCGTCCGGGTCGCGACGCCGGCCGCGGCCAGCGCTCGGCGCCAGATCGCGAGGGTCGCGACGCCGATGCCGCCGCCGACCAGGATCGCGCCGGCGGCGTCCGCCGAGAGCTCGCCCGGGGGCGAGAACGACCGCCCGAGGGGACCGACGATCCAGAGGCCGTCGCCGGGCTCGAGCGCCGTCAGCCGATCGGTCCCCGGCCCGACCGCCTCGGCGAGGAAGTCGATGCGGACCCCGCGCCGCCCGGCCTCGGCGCCGGCGGCGGCGAACGCCCGCGAGAGGTACGGCCGTCCGCCGGCCCCTCCCCATTCTCGGTCGGCGGCGACCATGTAGAACTGCCCGGCCCGTGGCTCGGGCCCGCCGGCGTCGAGCGCGGAGAAGACCCGGTAGCCACCGCTGTCGCGGGCGTCCGTGACCTCGCACAACCGCCTCCCGAACGGGGCCACGATCCGCTCGCTCAAGGTCCGTCTCCGGTTCGAGCGGCTTCCTCCACCTGCCGCCTGCCACCCGCCACCCGCCCATGGATCTCCTGCAAACACCTCGGCTCCGCATGCCCATTGCCGCGCCGGGCCGAGATCGCCCGCACCGCCGCCGACGCGCCGGTCATCGTCGTGATGCAGGCGATCCCGTGGCGGACGGCGGCGGTCCGGATCTGGTAGCCGTCGGCGCGGGCGCCGCTCCCGGTCGGGGTGTTGATCACCATGTCGACCTCGCCGCCCCGGATGTAGTCGACGACGTGCGGCGAGCCTTCGGCGATCTTGTTGATCCCGTTCACCGGCACCCCCATCCGCGATATCGCCTGCGCCGTGCCGCGGGTGGCGATGATCCGAAAGCCCATGTCGTGGAAGCG
>JBKPNB010000153.1:0-3894 GCA_046732395.1 Actinomycetota bacterium
CCTCGGCCAGTCGGGCACGGAGCTCGGCCGCCTGGGGGACGCTGATCCCCCGGTAGTCGATCGCGAAGATCGTGTCGGTACCGGAGAGATCGGAGGCGATCTCCTCGACGAGCGCTACCTTCTGTTCCTTTTCCATCCGTCCCTCTAAATCACTCGAGCCCGCTCGCAGGCGGGCTCGGAAGGTGCTCGGCTTCCGCCCCCCCTGCGCCGGTCTTCCGCGCCGCCCTCCTCGGGCGGCCCCGCCGGCGGTCTTCGGCAGGCTAGATTTTCGCGACGGCGATGGTAGCCGATCGCCCGTTCAATCCGCTGTCGCATGGCCGCAAAGCCGCGAGCGAGCCTCGCGGCCGAGGCAGCCCGAGAGGCGATAGTGTCGAAGCTCCAGCAACGGATTGAAGGAGGAAGCGTGGCGGAGAGTGTGACGCTGAGTGCGGCCCAGGCCGTCGTCGAGGCAGCGCGGGCGCGGGCGGAGGAGATCGGAGTTCCGATGAACATCGCCGTGGTCGACGAGGGCAACAACCTGGCCGCGTTCGCACGGATGGACGGCGCCTGGCTCGGGTCGATCGACATCTCGCAGAACAAGGCCTACACGGCGCGTGCGTTCGACATGTCGACCAGGGACCTGGCGCCGCTCTGCCAGCCCAATCAGCCTCTGTTCGGCATCCACGCCTCGAACCAGGGTCGGCTGATCGTCTTCGCGGGTGGCATCCCGCTCGAGGCGGGCGGCCGGGTCGTCGGCGCGATCGGGGTGAGCGGGGGCAGCGTCGAGCAGGACCACGACGTCGCCGAGGCCGGCGTCGCGGCGTTCTAGCCAGGAGGTTCGCACATGGCCGACAACCGAGGCGTCGCCTACATCGAGCCGGGCAAGGTCGAGGTACAGGACATCGACTTCCCGGGGTTCGAGCTCAAGGACGGGCCCGGCGTCCACCCCGACAACGTCGGGCGGAAGACGCCGCACGGAGCGATCCTACGGATCGTCTCGACCAACATCTGCGGCTCCGATCAGCACATGGTCCGCGGCCGGACAACGGCCCCCCCGGGGCTGATCCTCGGCCACGAGATCACCGGCGAGGTGATCGAGACCGGGCCCGACGTCGAGTTCATCCAGGTCGGCGATCTGTGCTCGGTGCCCTTCAACATCGCCTGCGGGCGTTGCCGCCTGTGCAAGGAGGGGCACACCGGCGTCTGCCTCAACGTCAATCCGGACCGGCCGGGATCCGCCTATGGCTACGTGGACATGGGCGGCTGGGTCGGAGGTCAGGCGAAGTTCGTGATGGTCCCGTACGCCGACTGGAATCTGCTCAAATTCCCCGACCGCGAGCAGGCGATGGAGAAGATCCTCGACCTGACGATGCTGTCCGACATCTTCCCAACGGGATTCCACGGCGCCTTCACGGCCGGCGTCGGGCCCGGGTCGACCGTCTACGTCGCGGGCGCGGGGCCGGTCGGGCTCGCCGCCGCGTACTCAGCGCAGCTGCTCGGCGCCGTCGCCGTCATCGTCGGCGACCGCATCCCCGAGCGGCTCGAGCAGGCGCGCTCGTTCGGCTGCGAACCGCTCGACATCAGCAAGGGCGATCCGAAGGATCAGATCGAGCAGATCCTCGGCGTCCCCGAGGTTGACGCCGCCGTCGACGCCGTCGGCTTCGAGGCGCGGGGGCATGGTGCGGGCGCCGAGCAGGAGGCGCCGGCGACGGTGCTGAACGACGTCATGGACGTGACCAAGGCAGCGGGTCGGCTCGGGATTCCGGGTCTCTACGTCACCGGCGATCCCGGGGCCGTTGACGACGCCGCGAAGGTCGGCTCGCTATCGATCCGGATCGGCCTTGGCTGGGCGAAGTCGCACTCGTTCACGACCGGTCAGTGTCCGGTGATGCGCTACCACCGCGGCCTGATGCAGATGATCCTCAACGACCGGGCATACATCGCCGATGCCGTGAACGCGACGGTCATCACGCTTGAGGAGGCGCCGAACGGCTATCAGGACTTCGACTCCGGCGCCGCCAAGAAGTACGTCCTCAACCCGAACGAGCTGATTCCGGCGGCCTGAACCCGCGGGTGCCATCATGGACCGGTGCCCGAAGCGCTTCGCGATGGTCACGGCCGGCTGATCACCGACCTCCGGGTCTCGGTCACCGACCGCTGCAACTTCCGCTGCCAGTACTGCATGCCGGCCGACGGGCTGCCGTGGCTGGAGCGGGCGGAGATCCTCAGCTTCGAGGAGATCGAACGGCTCGTCCGGCTTGCGGTCCGGATCGGGATCCGCGATGTGCGGCTGACCGGGGGCGAGCCGCTCGTCCGCCGCGACTTCCCGGTGCTGGTCTCGATGCTCGCCGGCATCGACGGGCTCGATGACCTCTCGCTGACCACGAACGGCTACCTGCTCGAGCGCGACGCCGACTCCCTCGCGGCGGCCGGGATCAAGCGCGTCAACGTCTCGGTCGACACCCTCCAGCGCGACCGCTTCTTCCAGCTCACCCGGCGCGATGCCCTCCCCCAGGTGCTTCGCGGCCTCGAAGCGATCGCCCGCCACCCCGAGCTGCGCCCGATCAAGGTCAACGCGGTTGCGATGCGTGGCTTCACCGAGGACGAGGCGGTGCGCTTCGCCGACTTCGCCCGCTCGACGGCGTTCCAGGTGCGGTTCATCGAGTTCATGCCGCTCGACGCCGACCACGCCTGGAGCCCCGACGCGGTCCTCGCCGGCGATGAGCTGCGGGCGCTGATCGAGGCCATCCACCCGCTCGAGGAGCTGCCCCGCGAGCCGTCGGCGACGGCGCGCGTGTTCCGGTTCCGCGACGGCGGCGGCGAGATCGGCTTCATCAACCCGGTCTCCGAGCCGTTCTGCGCGGACTGCAACCGGATCCGGCTCACCGCCGACGGCAAGCTCCGGACCTGCCTCTTCTCGCTTCACGAGACCGACCTCCGCGAGCCGCTCCGCGAGCGGGCCAGCGATGAGGAGCTGGTCGAGACGATCCGCAACGCGGTCTGGCGCAAGGAGCTCAAGCACCACATCGGCGAGCGCGGCTTCCGCCAGCCGGCGCGGACGATGAGCGCGATCGGAGGGTAGGCGGGCGCGTCCCGATAGCGCTCCGCCGCCGCCCACCGCGCAGCGCTTGGATGAGCAGCGGAATCCGCCAACAACTCGCCAACTGGCGAGTTGTGGACGGTATACGTCCATAAGTCGCCAACCACAATTGTCTCCTCCCGCCGCTTGCCCCCTAACTGATCTCTGAAGCACCTACCCCGCTGCCTATGCAATGCTTAGGCAGGTGGCGGATGTCGGGATCAGCGAGGCGGCGCGGGCGCTGGGGGTGAGCGCCGACACGCTGCGGCGCTGGGATCGGTCGGGAAAGCTGCGAACGATCCGCGACGAGCGCAACCGCCGCCGGGTCCCGGCGGCGGAGATCGAGCGCCTCCGCGGCGCGCCGGCGCGGCACCGCACCGGCGACAGCTTCTCGGCCCGCAACCGGTTCCCGGGGACGGTCCAGTCGGTCGAGGCCGACGGGGTAATGGCCCTGGTCGAGATCGAGGCGGGCCCGTTTCGGATCACCGCGGCGATCACCCGCGACGCGGTTGAGGAGCTCGGGCTGGTCGAGGGGGCGCCGGCGATCGCCACCGTCAAGGCGACCTCGGTGATGGTCGAGCGCGCCCGGTGAGGCGCACAAGCCTCTCCGCTGGCGCGGCGATCGCGATCTCGGCCCTGGCCCCGACTGGGTGCGGGAGCGACTCGCAGGCGACCCTCACCGTCTCCGCCGCAGCCTCGCTCCAGTCCGCCTTCACCGACTACGCCGACCACTTCGGCGCCGCCGAGGTGCGCCAGTCGTTCGCCGCCTCCGACCAGCTGGCGGCCCAGATCCGCCAGGGCGCGCGCCCCGACGTCTTCGCGTCCGCCGACACCGC
>JBKPNB010000154.1:0-6491 GCA_046732395.1 Actinomycetota bacterium
CGACCCGCCGGAAGCGCCACTCGCGGTAAGGGCTGGAGAAGGCCCGCTCCGGCTGGCCTTTCCTTTGGCGCGGCAACGCAGCTCCGATCCTTCCCGGCTGACCAGCCCGCCCCGGCTAGCCAAATGATCGGGCGCGGAGGAGACGTCGGAGGCGACGGCGTTCCCCGCCGCCGGCTCGAGCATTGTGACCGCTGGGCGCGGCGGACCGGAGAGACCAGCGTCTGCGAGGCGGCGCTAGGTCGGTCCCCTCGGCGGGGCTCTACGCGGTCAGCGTCGAGCTCCTCCGCGCGAAGTATCTCGCGGCGGGGAATCGTGCAGGCCCACTGGGTGACACTCCGCGAGAGAAACCGGATCGGAGAAGCTCAGCGGCCTGCGAGCCGCGGGCGAGCGGTGTCCTACCCGCGCATCCTCGCCGCTCGCATTGTTCGGACCAATCCGGTTTCGGGGAAGCGCCTCGCGCAGAGGAGTTGGCTTCCTGGACCTAAGTGGTCTTGACCACCAGGACCGAGCAGGGCGCGTTGTGGGCTACTGAGTTCGGCACGCTGCCTAGAACCCGGCGTTGCATGCCCTTGTTGCCGATCACGAGGAGGTCGGCGTCACATTCCGCCGCGAGCTCGACGAGCGTCTTCGCCGGGTTTCCCTTACCGGTACGCGTAACGCAGTCGATGCCTTCGCTCTGGATATCCCGCTCGGTCCGGGCGAGGATCTCCCGAAGCTGGGCCGCGGGATTCCACGCCCACTCCCGCTCGTCGAGCCTGCCGGATGACGATCGCGCGGCCGGGTCACGATAGGAGCTCAGCAGAAAGACCTTCGCGTCGAACCGCCGAGCAATTTCCACCGCCAGGTCGACGGCCCTACTCGCTGTCTCCGAGCCGTCTGTGCCGACGGCGATCGTGGAGATCATCCCGCCGCCGACCCTACCACGCGCTGATGGGTATCTCGCCTCGGCCGCCGAGAGCGAATTGCCAGGGTCGATCCCCACCACCGCGCGCGACTTGCGGTGCGGCCGGGCAGATGGCGAGCCTCGACCTACCCTCGTCAGTTCCGCACCCGAGCTCGACAACGTCGAGGCCATTGGACATCGCCTAGCACGCCGAGCTCCTACTTCGCGGATCTCCCAGATTCCCCAGCGACGCGAAGCGTGCGCGATGGTGGAAGCGCGATTATCAGCACGACCGACGACATCAATCACTTCTTCGCTGCCTGATGAAGGGCCAGCTCGTTCCACCGCACGAGTCGCTCAGATCGAGCAGGTCGTACCGGCCAGCGGCTCGCGGCGGTTTCTGGCCCGGGGCGAGCTACGGCCTCGGCCTGGTGCGCATGGAACCCGGTGGGCGGAGGGTCTGTTCGAGCGCCTCGGCGGCGGTCCGGTCGGGGGCGTCGGCGGCAACGCGGCGGGCCAGTCCCGCGGCCGCTGCCGGGAATCGCGGGTCGGTCAGGAGCCGGCGCAAGCCGGCTCGGATCCGTCCCGGTGATGCGTCTGCGGTGAGCCGGATCCCGGCGGCGAGCTGCTCGATGCGGCCGGCGTTGAAGGCCTGGTCGCGTCCGAGCGGCAGCAGCAGCTGCGGAACGCCGTGGGCGAGGGCGCGGAGCACCGTCCCCAATCCGCCATGGGAGACCACCGCCGCCGAGTCGGGCAGCAGGCGATCGTGGTCGGCGAAGGCCACGAGCTCGACGTTGTCGGGAACCCGTACCGCGTCGCGGCCAACCGCCGGGCCGAGCGTCAGGACGGCATCGAGGTCGAGACCGGCGACCGTTTCGCAGACGCGGTCGATCAACGCCGCCTGACCTTCCATCACGGTCGTGCTGAGCGTCATCAGCAGCCGCGGGCGCTCGGTACCGGCACGACGCGGCTCCTGGGGACGGACGGCGACGTCCAGCGGCCCGGCGTGAAGCACGTTCGCCGGCGCGTCGCACTCGACGTCGAGCCAGCGGGGCGCCGTGACGAGGACTAGCTCGGGCGCTTCCCAGGCACTGAGGCCATCGCTTGGCGGAGCGAGGCCCAGCATCCGATGGGTCGCCGCGAGGCTGCGAAGATCCGTCGTCCAGCCGCCTCCGGCCCGCAGCATCTGCGTTCTCGCGGGTCCGTAGAGGAAATGGACGAGCGACACGGTCGGCGTGCCCGTCGCCCGACCCGCCGCGATCGCGGCCGGCAGCATGCAGTCGACGACCGCGAGGTCCGGGCGCAGCTCGTCGAGCACCTGGCGGACGTCGAGGGCGATCTCCTCGCCGGCCATCGTCGCCATCACTCGGTCCGCCTGCGCCTCGAAGGCGATCCGAACATCCGGATCGGGGCCGCGCCGGTAGCGGATCACCTCGAAGCCGAGCCGCTCGGCGGCGGCGCGCGTCTCACTGGAGGCGAGCACGGCCACCGCGTGACCGCGCCGGTCGAGCACGGACGCCGCGGCGAGCATCGGAGGGAGGTTGCCTCCAGGAGCCCAGGTGATGACGAGCACGCGCACAAACGCAGCGAATCAGACCGACGTGCTCGCCCCGAATCCCGGCGCCAAGACGACGAAGTCGGAGCGTCTTAGGCTGGCTGGAAGACGTGCAGGGCCGCGCTGCTGAACGTCTTCGTATCGACGAGCCTCAGCCGCACCGGGGCCGGGATGTCCTTGAACAGCGGCTCTCCATCGGCGACGGCCACCGGGTGGGTGGTTAGCCGGTACTCGTCTACCAGGCCCTCTCGCGCGAGAGACTGGGCGAACGAGGCGCCGCCCCAGGCGATGAGGTCCTTGTCGGACTCGCGCTTCAGCGTGGCGATCTCCTCCCCGAGATCGCCGCGGGCGATCCGTGACTTCGGCCAGTCGGCGCGCTCGAGGTCCTTGGAGAAAACGACCTTGGGGATCTCATTCATCGGGGCCGCGTAGTCGTGCGTCGACATCGGCCAGAAGGCGGCCATCTCTTCGTAGGTGGTCCGCCCCATGAGGTGTGCGCCAGCCTCCCAGATCCAAGCGAGCTTGGTCTTCGTCAGCTCGGGGTCTTCGGGTGGAAGGCCCCCTACGCCTTCCATGACCGGCGTCAGACCGTTCCCGCTGGGGACGGCGACGTAGCCGTCGAGCGAGATGCCCATCATCAGCGCGACTCTCGCTGGATCTTTGGGGGGCGTCATCTTGGGCTGTCTCCTCTCTCTCCGACCTTTTTGCTGACGAACCGGTCCAGTTGGGCGAACGCTTCCGGCAGACCGCGGCGGTGCTCGTCGCGAAGCTCGGTCGTCGGAAAGCCCCTGTGAAACATCCTCAGTAGGGTCTTGCCCTCCTCTTCCTCGAAGACGAACTCCATCTCGGTGTCGAAGCTCGAGCCATCGAGCCGCGTCTCGGTGGTGGTCATCAACAGACGCCGTGGTCGATCGATGACCTGGAGGACATGGCGGTGGCGGTAGATCCGGTCTTCCGAGGGTCCGAACTCGACCGTCCATACGCCGCCGACCCGCAGATCGCATGCCGAGCGCACGATCCACCCGCACTCGTTCTGTCGGTAGAAGGCCGCTTGCCCCGCGGGCTCGGTCAAGGCGTCGAAGACGACCTCCGGCTTCGCGTCGATTAAACGTTCGAACCGCAGCTCGTGGCTCACCGGTTGCTCGCCGTCCGAGCCTCGACGTAAGCGGCGAAGCTGTCGAGGCGCCGTTCGAGTAGCTGACGATAGGAGCCGATCCAACGCGTTACGTCCTCCAGCTCCGCCGGCCCAAGCTGGCATTCGCGGGCGCGCCCGACCTTGGCCGTCTTGACGAGCTCAACCTCCTCGAGAACCCCGACGTGCTTCTTGACGCCATTGAGCGTCAGGCCCAAGGGTTCCGCCAGCTCTCCGATCGTGGCCGGGCCGTCCGCGAGCCGCTCGAGGATGCTCCGCCGCGTCGGATCGGACAGGGCGAAGAACGTGCGATCGAGGGTTCTACTACGCTGCACCGATCGGTGCACTATAGCGCCGAAGGAACTGAGCCAGCTTCGTCCCTTCGACGCGCGCTGGTCGGCGAGAGCCGGCCCGCTGCTCCGTCGGATGCGTGCCGGCCACCCGCCACCTCAGGCCGCCGGCCGACCGGCAGTCGAGGCATTGGGGGCGAAACGGGCCGGGTCCGAGGGCCACCAGAAGCGCCGGCCGGCGGCGAGATCAGGGCGGGGACGACCAGCGAGCGGACGAAGAGGGTGTCGAGCAGGACGCCGAAGGAGACAGCGAAGCTGATCCCGGACGGGGGCGCAACCCCGGGATCTGGTTCGGTCGTGGTTACGTGCGCTGGTCGTGGGTTCGTGGAGCGCGCCCGCCCCGTTCGCCGCTCAGACGTCGGATCGGCTGCTCTCGAGCCACTGTCCGAGCGAGTCCAGCAGACTCCCCATGCCCTGCTCGCGCCGGGCCGGTGTCTCGTGGCCGTCAAGGAACGCGCCCTGCTCGGTAAAGACCAGTCGGGTGCCATCGCTCTCGGGCTCGAACTCCGCTGTGGCGACGGAGACCGAGATGCGGATCCCGTCCACGTGCATGTCGTACGTGTAGACGATGCGTCGGTTCGGAACGATGTCACTGTAGTGCGCCTCGAAGGCATATTCGCGGCCGTCCGGCAGCGTCCCGCGGCCGCGCTCCCATCCGCCGACACGGAAGTCGAGCTCGAACTCCCCCTCCGAATCACCGAACCAGCGAGCCTTGGCCTGCGGGTCGGACCACGCGGCGAATACTCGGTCGGGGGAGACGTCGTAGACGCGCTCAACGCTGAATACGGCGTGCTCTACGGATCGATCGATCATCGCGTGCCCTCTTTCGGTGGTTCGTCGTCGCCTTCGGCGAGATAGTCCCCCAGGCGGTCGAGCCGGCGCTCCCAGTTCGAGCGCCTGGCGCTGATCCACTTCTCCACCGGCCTCAGCGCCGCCGGCTCGATGTGGCAGGTGCGCACACGGCCGCGCTTCTCCGAGCGGACGAGCCCGCTGGTCTCCAGCACCTGGAGGTGTTGTACCGCCGCCGGCAGCGACATCGGCAGCGGGCGTGCGAGTTCGCTGACCGAAGCTGGTCCACGGGCAAGCCGCTCGACGATGACCCGCCGACTGGGATCGGCCAGCGCGTGGAAGACGCGATCGATCTCGTCGCGGGAACGATATTTAAGCACCTACCTAACTATAGTTCGACGCCCAGACGGCTAGCAGGAGGGACGATGAGCAAGCTCAGATGTGACATCTCGATCTCGGCAGACGGATTCGTCGCCGGCCCGAAGCAGAGCGACGAGAACCCGCTCGGCGAGGGCGGCGAGCGGCTCCACGACTGGGTCGTATCGCTGGCCGCCTGGCGCGAGCTCCACGGCAAGCAGGGGGGCGAGGTCAACGAGAGCACGCGAGTCATGGAGGAAGCGGCCGAGAACGTCGGCGCCGGCATGATGGGCCGGAACATGTTCGGCCCCCCGGGCGGCGGTGACTGGGGCGACGGGGAGTGGAAGGGCTGGTGGGGGGACGACCCGCCGTACCACAACGACGTCTTCATCCTCACCCATCACCCACGCGATCCGGTCGAGATGGAGGGAGGGACCACGTTCCACTTCGTCACCGACGGGATCGAGAGGGCGCTGGAGCGGGCGAGGGAATCCGCGGGCGGCAAGGACGTCCGGCTCTGGGGCGGCGCCCAGGTGATCCAGCAGTATCTGGCGGCGGGGCTGTTGGACGATTTGGAACTCCACATCGTTCCGGTACTGCTCGGCGATGGGGCCCGCCTCTTCGACAACCTCGGGGACGCCGAGCCCCGCCTGGAGCAGGTCCGGGCGGTCGAGGCGCCTGGCGTCACGCACCTCAAGTACACGGTGGTGACATGACCCGCTTTCGTTCGGCCACCGGAGCGCCGATTCGACCGCCACGGCCGGGTCGCCCATAAGAGGGAATCGTTCTCCAGCATCTCGCGAAGCCCCCGCCTGAGCCCCTCCCGCTATCGAGGAAAGCCCCGCTTAGGCAGGGCTTTCCTTGCGCCGTCACTCCGCGGCCGGGGCCACGTTTGGATTGAGGCGGAAGAGGTTGTCGGGGTCGTACCGACGCTTCACCTCGGCCAGCCGCTCGAGGGTCGCCGGCGGGTATGCGCGTCGGACGCCCCGCTCGCCCTCGTCGCCGAGGAAGCCCACGTAAGCCGCGGCCGTGCCATCGGAGATGGCTGCAAGCAGGCCGCCCGCCCAGGCCTCGTGCTCCGGGCCCTCCGCCGGGCTCCCGTACATCGCGGCCACGTTCACCATCATCTTCGCGCCGCGATGCCCAAACGCGGTCGCGCCGCTGGGGACGCGCGCCATCGCCCCGCCGAGCACGCGGAGCTGGGCGGCGGCCATCGGGGCGGTTGCCGTCTCCAGATGCTCGAGGATCGCCTCCGCCGCCCCCGGCGCGAAGGCGTCGAGGAGCGCGTTCGTGCCCGCGGAATATGCCGGTTGCGGGCCCTCCGGCCCGTCGTACATCTGTGGGTAGCGGATCGGGCGGACCATGTCGGCGAGCGGCGTTGCGAGCGCGCGGATCGGCGCGATCGCCCGCTCGCCTGCTTCGACA
>JBKPNB010000155.1:0-6546 GCA_046732395.1 Actinomycetota bacterium
GCTTCGGCGCGTCCGCCGATGCACGAAGCCGCTCCGAGCTGCTCTTCCGAACGACGATCCGCGAGATCGACGACTGGCGCAGCGAACGCGAGCCTCGGGCGCCGATTGCCATCGACATCCCGATCGGCGTCCGCGACTCGGGCGGCTCGCGGCGCTGCGACGACGATGCTCGCCGCGAGCTCACGAGGAGCGCCGCAACGGTGTTCTCGCCCCCCGGCCGCTACCTGCTCGACGCCCGCGATTACGAGGACGTCCGCCGCCGTGTCGCGCGACGCAGGGTCGACGCAGAGGATCCAAGCGACGTACCCGGCGTGAGCGCGCAGTCTGCGGCCCTGATCCCGCGAATCAGAGATGTCGATCGGCACCTGCGTGCCGGATCCGGTGACGACAGCCGAGAACCCGAGGACGCTCCGATCTTCGAGGTCCACCCCGAGCTCTGCTTTCTGCGCATGAACCGAGGCGATCCGCTCGAGCGCAAGTCGTCCGCACGCGGGCAGCTGAGCCGGCTCGCGCTCGTGGAGCGTGAGTTCCCCGACCTACGCGAGGCGATCGGACTCTGTACTTGGACGGCGCGCGGGGGTCTGATCGATGTCCTCGACGCCTATGCCGCTCTTTGGACCGCGATCAGATATGCCCGTGGAGACGAGGTCGAGGTCCTGGGCGTGGGCGACCACCATGGTGGGCTTCCGGCGGAGATCCGGGTCTGACGAGCTGTCTACGCCGTTCCGCGGGACCGCGTACGTGAAGTCAGGGGGACCAGGCGAAATAGACCGACGGCTCGGAGCGAGCCGTCCCCCGGTCGATGGCTCCGCCTTTGAGCTCCCAAGCGGCCGCTCTCGATCGCCTCGCCGTCTTTAAATGCCCCTCGCGACCACCGCCGATCAAAGGCGGTGATCGCAAGCGTTGGCTGCTGTCTAGCTGAGGCCGCTCGCGGCGGCCGCCGGGAGCGCGTCGCGCGGCCCCGCGCGCTCGCGGCGGTCGCAGAGGTTCCAGATCGTCAGCTCGAGGTCCATCGGCGCGCCGGCCGAGCGGGGAAAGCAGGTGTTGGGGTCGATCCGCAGGCCGCGGCGGGCGCTCAGCGCGCGCAGTCGCCGAAGCCCCACTCCCAGTGGGCGCGGCGGCGCTCGAACTCGGCCACCAGCGCGAGCCAGCGGGCGGTGGCCGGGTTGATGTGGGCGGCGAGCTCGCCTATCTCGGCGTCGAGGCGAGCGGTGGAAACGGTGGTGAGGGCCTCGTCCATCCACCGACCCGAACGTTAGTTCGCCCATCGGACGGAACCGCTTCCTCCGTCGCCCCCGAATAGGCTGCCCTCCATGGCCGAGGCCGGGATCCGCGAGACCGAGACCGGGCGGGTCGCGGAGGCTCGGGATGGTTCGTCCTCAATCTCCGCGACGCGAGCTGGGAGCAATCAGAGGGCTACGGCGTGAGCTGCGGCCTCGAGCCGGCGGACGCGCGATTCCCGCATTTCGGCGTCAACGTCACGATCCTCGAGCCGGGCGAGCCGAAATCGCTCTACCACTCCGAGGACACGCAGGAGGGGTTCCTCGTCCTCGCCGGCGAGTGCGTCGCGGTCATCGAGGGCGCCGAGCGAGCGCTGCGCCAGTGGGACTACTTCCACTGCCCGCCGGGCACCGCCCACGTTCTCGTCGGCGCCGGCGATCGACCCTGCGCCGTGCTCGCGATCGGCGCCCCCCGCACCTGGACGCTCGATGAGATGGACTATCCCGCCGATCCCGTCGCCGGCCATCACGGCGCCTCGGTCGCGACGACGACGAACTCCTCGCAGCAGGCGTACGCCGACCGCCCGAAGCGGCCGACGCCGGCGCGCGCACCCTGGCCGCCCCCGAGCTGAGACGCCGATTCGGTCCACCCCGGGCGTGATGATGGGCGCGTGAGCGTCGCCCACCGCCGCGAGCACGTGCGACGGCCGATGCGGCCGCCCGAGTACGGGTTCGGGCCGCTGCTGGCGGTGATCCTCACCTCGCTGGTCTTCCAGCTCGCGGCGCCCGAGTCCGACTGGGGGCGGCTGGTGACGATCATCCTCCAGGGCGCGACCCTGCTGCTGGCGCTGTCGGTCTCCGGGACGAGGAGGGAGTTCGTCCACCTCGCCCGGCTGGCGGTGGCGATCGCGATCCTCGGCTCCGCCGGGGTGCTGGTCGGGACCGGCGAGCTCGGCACCGCGGCGGCGAAGGTCGTCACGCTGATGCTCGTCGCGCTGGCGCCGATCGCGATCGCCTTCGGGATCTACCGGCACGTCCGCGAGGAGCGCGCGGTGACGATCCGGACCATGTTCGGCGTGCTCTGCATCTACCTGCTGATCGGGATGCTGTTCAGCTTCCTGTTCAGCGCGATCGACCACTTCGGCTCCACGCCGTTCTTCACCACCCCCCACTCCGAGGATCAGTCCGACTTCCTCTACTTCAGCTTCACCACCATCACCACCACCGGCTACGGCGACCTCGTCGCGGCCACCAACCTCGGGCGCTCGGTGGCGATCGTCGAGGCCCTCACCGGCCAGATCTACCTGGTCACCGTGGTGGCGCTGATCGTCGGCAACCTCCGCCCTCGGAGGCGGATCGGGAGCGATACCTGAGCCTCCTTCCCGGGCGGCGCGCCTGGTCGAGCCTCCAACAGAATGCCCCCCATGGCAAGAGACGAAGCAGCGGGGCGGCGACAGCACCTATCCGCCGACGAGGCGCGCCGGGTGGTGCTCGCCGCCCAGGGGTTCGCGGATCGGCTGCGGGAGCGGCGGGCCGACGGCTGGGCGTTGCGGCGTGTGCTCGGGCGCGTCGGCTTGTTGCAGATGGACTCGGTTAACGTGGTGGCGCGGGCGCATTACATGCCGCTGTTCGCCCGGGCCGGGCCCTACCCGCTCGAGTTGCTCGATCGCGCGGCGACCCGGGCACCGCGGCGGCTGTTCGAATACTGGGGCCACGAGGCCTCGCTGCTGCCGGTAGAGCTGCATCCCCTCCTGCGGTGGCGGATGGAGCGGGCGCACCTCGACGCCTGGGGCAGCGTGCGCCGGATCGCGCGCGAGCGCCCGCGGCTCCTCGACAGGCTGCTCGATGAGGTCCGCGAGCGCGGACCGGTGACGGCCCGCGAGCTCGCCCGGGACGAGCCGCGCCGCAGCGGGCCGTGGTGGGACTGGTCGGATGTCAAGTGGGCGATCGAGTTCCTGTTCTTCAGCGGCGCGGTGACGACCGCACGCCGGCGCGGGTTCGAGCGCATGTACGACCTGCCCGAGCGCGTGCTGCCGCGGACGGTCCTCGCCGCGCCGACGCCATCGGTCGCCGACGCCCAGCGCGAGCTGATGCGGATCGCGGCGCGCGGTTGCGGGGTCGGCACGGAGAAAGAGTTGCGCGACTACTTCCGGCTCGATGCGGTCTCCGCGCGGGCTCGGGTGGCCGAGCTGGTCGAGTCCGGTGAGCTGCTCACCGTCCGGATCGAGGGCTCGGATGCGCCGGCCTACCTCTGGCACCGCGCGCGCGTCCCGCGCGCGCTCGACGCCCGCGCGCTCGTCGGCCCGTTCGACTCGCTGCTGTGGGAGCGCGGGCGCGTCGAGCGGCTGTTCGGGATGCGGTACCGCATCGAGATCTACACGCCGGCGCACAAGCGCGTCTACGGCTATTACGTCGTGCCGTTCCTGCTCGGCGACCGCCTGGTCGCGCGCGTGGACCTGAGAGCCGACCGCCAGGCGGGAGTGCTGCGCGTGCCCGCGATCCACCTCGAGGTCGGCGCACCCCCCCACACGCGCGAGGCACTGCGCGAGGAGTTGGCGCTGATGGCGGAGTGGCTTGGACTCGCGGCCGTCGAGGAGCCGCCGGGCGGCGTCGCGGCCTAGTTGCCGGTGACCGCCCGGGCGCGAGCCATACTTGTGATGTGCCCGACAGCGACCGAATCCGCATCGCCCTGGCCCAGATCGACCCCACGGTCGGCGACGTCGAGGGCAACGCCCGACTCGCCGCGGAGTGGATCGAGAGGGCTCGCGAGGCCGGCGCCGCGCTGGTCGTCCTTCCCGAGCTGGCGCTGAGCGGTTACCCGCCCGAGGACCTGCTGCTGAAGCCCCACTTCCTCGACGCGGTCGGCCGCGCGCTCACCGAGCTCGCCGCCGGGGTCGAGGGGATCGTCGCCGTGGTCGGCTTCCCCGAGCGCGACGCGGCGGTCCACAACTCGGCCGCGGTGATCGGCGACGGCCGCGTCCAGGCCGTCTACCGCAAGGTCCTGCTCCCGAACTACGGCGTCTTCGACGAGCGCCGCTACTTCGAGCCCGGCGACACCCCGGCGCTGATCGAGCTCGGCCAGACCAAGGTCGGGCTGACCGTCTGCGAGGACATCTGGTACCCGGGCGCGCCCGCCTCGGTCGAGGCGCTCGCGGGCGCGAGCCTGATCGTCAACCCCTCGGCCTCCCCCTACCACCGCGGCAAGGGATTTGGGCGCGAGCGAATGGTCGCCGAGCGCGCGCGCGAAACCGGCGCCGCGTTCGCCCTCTGCAACGCCGTCGGCGGCCAGGACGAGCTCGTCTTCGACGGCCACTCGGTGATCATCTCCCCCGGCGGCGAGACGCTCGCCCGCGGGCCCCAGTTCCGCGAGGAGCTCGTCCTCTCTGACCTCGAGCTCGAGCGCCGCGACGCGGCCGGCGCCGGCCCGACCGCCGGCGCCCCGGTGATCGCGAGGCTCGCCGCCCGCCCGCCGACCGGCTCCGTCGAGCCGACGCTGGCCGAGCCGCTCGAGCCGGTGGCCGAGGTCTACGAGGCGCTCCGGCTCGGGCTCGCCGACTACGTCACCAAGAACGCATTCGAGCGGGTCTTGGTCGCCGTCTCGGGCGGGATCGACTCGGCGCTGGTGACCGTGATCGCGGTCGACGCGCTCGGGGCCGACCGCGTCACCTGCGTGGTCATGCCCTCCCCACACTCGAGCGCCGAGACCCAGGCCGACGCCCGCGCGATCGTCGCCAACCTCGGCGCCGAGCTCGTCGAGATCGGGATCGAGCCCGCGATGCGGGCCTACGAGGAGCTGCTGCTCGGGGCCGGGGCCGACGGCGGCTCGGCCGGTGAGCACGGCACCGAGCTCGGCGCCGGCGGCCCGGCCCCGGCCGACGGCCTCGCCGCCGAGAACGTCCAGGCCCGGATCCGCGGCAACCTGATGATGGCGCTCTCGAACCGCTACGGCTGGCTGGTCCTCACCACCGGCAACAAGAGCGAGCTGTCGGTCGGCTACGCGACCCTCTACGGCGACATGGCGGGCGGCTTCGCCGTGATCAAGGACGTCCCGAAGACGCTCGTCTACGAGCTCGTCCGCCACCGCAACGAGCGCGCCGGGCGCGAGCTCATCCCCGCCTCGGTGCTCGAGCGAGCGCCGTCCGCGGAGCTTCGACCCGATCAGCGCGACGAGGACTCGCTACCGCCCTACGAGGTGCTCGACCGGATCCTCGAGGCGTACGTCGAGGGCGACGCGGGCCGCGAGGAGATGGTCGAGGCCGGGCTCCCGGGCGACGTCGTCGACGAGGTGGTCGCGATGGTCGATCGCGCCGAGTACAAGCGGCGCCAGGCGCCGCCCGGCATCAAGATCACCCCGAAGGCGTTCGGCCGCGACCGGCGGCTGCCGATCACGAACCGGTTTCGGGGCTAACGACCGCCGCCGGCGGCTCCGGGAGCCTCGCGGACCGCGACCGTCATCCGCACCAGCGCGCAGAGGCGCTCGTCGTCGTCGGTGAACTCCACGTCCCAGATCCAGGTCGTGCGGCCGCGATGGCGGCTGCGGGCGGTGGCGTTCACGTGGCCGTCGGAGATCGGGCGGAGGAAGGTGGCGCTGTTCGACATCCCCATCGCCACGCGGCCGTCGCCCATCACCGCCAGCGCGGTCGCCGCCGAGCAGATCGACTCGGCGATCGCCGAGTAGGCGCCGCCGTGGACGATCCCGTACGGCTGGCGGATCCGGTCGCTGACCTCGGCCCGAGCCCGGACGAGCTCCGGTCCGTGCTCCAGGTACTCGATCCCGATCAGCTCGCCGAAGTGGTCGGGCTGAGGACCGATCTCGGGTTCGCTCGCCACGCCGGGGACCCTATTCGAGCATTCTCTCGACGGGCCTGCCCCGGGCGAGGAGCGTCTGGAGGGGACCGCGCAGAGCGAGATCCCAGAGGAGTCCGACGGCGACGATCACCCCGAACTCCCGCGCCGCGTAGAGATCGGCGCCGGCCAGGACGCCGGCGGCGCCAGCGCCGACCACGCTCGCCGTCGCGAGGGCGGGCAAGGATGCAGTCGGCGTGGCGTGGCCTTGTGCCACGCGAGCCGACGATGACGCAGCCTGCCGCCCTCCGGCGCCGCCAGACGTGCGCGAGGGGGTTATGAGCCAGCCTCCAAGCCAGTCGTGAACCCCGCGAGCGGCGCCGATCGCGACCGGGCGACGATCGCGGAGCCGACCGCGCCAGCGTCGAGCGCTCCCTGGCGGACGAGCCCGAACGTGCCCGCCGGGTGGCCGTCGGCGAAGACGAGCGCGGCGGCCCCGAGCCCGGCGGCGGCCGGAAGGAGCGCCGCTCCGGCCACGGCG
>JBKPNB010000156.1:0-29511 GCA_046732395.1 Actinomycetota bacterium
GATCCAGGCGATGCTGAATGAGAAGACCAGGAGCAGTCCCGCCGCAAACAGCAC
Organism: Actinomycetota bacterium; assembly: GCA_046732395.1. Lineage (GTDB taxonomy): Bacteria > Actinomycetota > Thermoleophilia > Solirubrobacterales > 70-9 > JAWVFM01. Next base: position 55 of record JBKPNB010000156.1, read on the forward strand.
GCCAACCGCGCCGCCCCCCGGGCGAAAGCCATGGCGAGTCCAAGCGCGATCACGATCGCCGCGGCGAGCACGTTACGGGCAGCGTCCCCGAGCAGGGCTCCGACGAGCGGCGCTGGGCGCCAGATCGGCAGCGAGCGGAAACGGTCAAAGACCGCCCTTGGTGATGTCGGTGTTGAGCCCGACTCCGGTTAGACGCTGACCAACACCAAGGTCATCGCCAGCGTTCCGGGCAGCAGCGACTGCAGGTAGGTGCCGCTCGAGCCCGAGAGGGCCCCGCTGAACAGGTAGGTGAACATCACCGTGAACAGGATCGGATGAAGACGACGTCCGCGAGCTGCTCCGGCACGTGCTTGATCTTCAGCAACGCCCGCCGTCGACTCGAAGGGCGCGACACCCTGATCGGGCCGGCTATCGGCTCGATCACTCGTGGGTCGACAGCCCGGTGTTCGATGAGGACGGGCACCTCGTGCACGAGCGCGGGGTGACCAAGTCCCCGGGTCTTTACTTTCTCGGCCTCACCTGGCAGCACACTCGCGGCTCCGCCCTGATCGGCTTCGTGAGGGACGACGCCGCGCATATCGCCGAACAGGTCCGCGCCTACGCGCGGCCGCGCGGCACCGGTTGTGCCGGAGCGAGTCGGGTAACCACGAGATGAGGGACTCCCAACCTCAACAGGAGAAGCCATGGCCACAGATTCACCTCACTTCCCAACCGAGACAGCGGGCCTTCCCGAAGCCCGCGCCCCCGAGCAGGTGGAGCTCGCCGACGGCGACGAGTTCGAGCTCAAGATCGCGCCTGTGGTCAAGGAGATCGGGGACGCCGGGGTCCGGATGCTCGCCTACAACGGCTCGATCCCGGGTCCGACTCTGCGGGTCAAGGAGGGCGCGGAGATCGTCGTCGACGTGGTCAACGAGGGCGACATGGAGAACACCGTCCACTGGCACGGCCTGAGGCTCGAGAACCGCTACGACGGGACCCACGAGACCCAGGCCCCGATCCCCGTCGGCGGCAGCTTCAAGGCTCGCGTCGCCTTTCCCGATCCGGGTGCCTACTGGTACCACCCGCACATTCGCGAGGACTATGGCCAGGAGATGGGCCTTTACGGCAATGTCATCGTCGAGCCCGCCGCCCCCGACTACTGGCCGCCGGTACACCGCGAGGTGGCCGTGACCCTTGACGACATCCTGCTCGAGGACGGCAAGGTCGCGCCCTTCAGTCGCGCCGAGACCACCCATTCGGCAATGGGCCGCTTCGGCGACGTGATGCTGGTCGGCGGCGTGACCGATCTCGAGCTCGCCGCCGCCTCAGGCGAGGTGGTCCGTTTCTACCTGACCAACACCGCCAACACCCGGGTCTTCAAGGTCCAGCTGCCCGGCGCACGGATGAAGCTGGTCGGTGGCGACAGCGGCCACGTCGAGCGAGAGGAGCTGGTCGAGAGCGTGATCCTCGCGCCTTCGGAGCGAGCGGTCGTCGACGTCCGCTTCGACGAGCCGGGTGATCTCACCCTCGAACACCGCACACCCGGCCGGGTCTACCCGCTGGCCCGAATCCAGGTCGCCGAGGAACGGGCCGAGCCCACGCTCGAGGCCGAGTTCGAGGAGCTACGCACCAACGCCGATCTCGCTGCCGAGCGCGAGCGCATCGCCGCCGATCTCGAGCGCGACCCTGACAAGACCCTGGCCTTCATCGCCGAGATGGACCTCGGCGCCCCCGACGGCGAGGGCCCGGTGATCTACACCTGCCCGATGCACCCAGAGGTGGTGAGCGAGGAGCAGGGCAAGTGCCCGGAGTGCGGGATGAAGCTCCTGCCCTCGGAGCTAGTCGGCGAGGCCGGTCATGGCCCTGAGGCCGATGGCCACGAGGGACACGACCACTCTGGCCACGAGCACTCGACCGCCGACGGGATCGAGTGGGAGGACGACATGGTCGACATCAACAAGCTGACGACTCCGGCGAACATGCGCTGGAAGCTGATCGACCGCGATGCCGGCGCCGAGAACCGGGCCATCGACTGGCGGTTCCGGGTCGGTGACCGGGTCAAGATCCGCCTTCTCAACGAGATGGCCGGGGATCACCCGATGCACCATCCCTTCCACATCCACGGCGCCGGCCGCTTTCTGGTTCTGGCCCGCGATGGGGTCGTCGAGCCGAACCTGGTCTGGACCGACACGGTCTTGATCCCAGCCGGCCAGGCCGTCGACATCCTCCTCGACGTCACCAATCCGGGTCGGTGGATGGCTCATTGCCACATCGCCGAGCACCACGAGAGCGGAATGATGTTCAGCTTCGAGGTGGTCGAGTGAGGGTCGCCTTCGTCGTCTATCCCGACTTCACGGCGCTTGACGTGGTCGGCCCCTACGAGGTCATCAGCCGCTGGCCCGACGCCGACGTCCACTTCCTGGCGACCTCGCCCGGTCCGGTGCGGACCGATTGCGGCCTCACCGTCATCCCGACCGATACACCCGAGACGGTGCCCGATCCCGATCTGATCGTCGTACCCGGCAGTGGCAACCCATTGCCGGTGCTCGACGACCGCGTGCTGATCGACTGGCTTCGGAGCGCGGCGCCCGGCTGCGAGCGGACCGCTTCGGTGTGCACGGGCGCCGGCCTTTATGCCGCCGCGGGCCTGCTCGCGGGCAAGAAGACGAGCACCCACTGGGGCTTTCGCGACGTCGTGCGCGCCTATGGAGTCGAGGTGGTTGACGACCGGGTGGTCTGGCAGGGCAACCACGTCAGCTGCGCCGGGGTGTCGGCCGGGATCGACATGGCTTTGTCTCTCACCGAGCGCGTTCACGGGCGCGAGCTGGCCGAGGCGCTCCAGCTCGTCATCGAGTACGACCCGCAACCGCCGTTCGACACCGGCTCGCTGGAGAAGGCCGGGCCCGCCACCGAGCGCCGCGCCATGGAGGTCCTGATCACGGCTGCCGGTCTCACTCGGATGAAGGTCGCTGCAAAGATGGGGCGCGCGATCATGCGGGCGCGCATCGCTCGAGCTCGCCGGGCCCTGGGCGGGCCGCGGGCGGCGGACCGGCGAGCGGTCGAGCGCGCTCCGAGCTAGGCGCCCGAGCGAGACGCGAGGGCGGCGCGGTCCGCCGATCCGTGCTGCGCGGCGGCATTCGCGCGACACCCAGAGCGGTTCGCGGGGTCGTGGAATTGCTCATCTAGATCACCGCGATTCCTGGAGAGGGGCTGCGGCCGGCGCGCGACCTTGCGCTAGCAATCGGCGTCACCACGAGCGCCGTCCTGCGGGCCCCTCGCGCGCGGGGCGTTTCGCGGCTGCCGTGGTGAACCTCACGGTCCCGGGGCGAGTAGCTACGAGAGAGTCCCCGATCAAGGGAGGTCATTCGATGAGGCGACTCGTATTGGCCGGACTCCTGTCACTGGCCATCGTTCTGGGAACGGCTGGAACGGCGCTGGCCACGCACTGCTACGTCGCAGACAAGCCAGCTGGCGCTGGGACGAACGGTGCGTTCCAGAGGGAGGAAGGCGACCCGGTCGACACCTTCAAGTGGGATCTGCCCGACCCAGCCCACGAGCGGGGTAGCCAGACCCACGGCATCCTCGAGCTCGAGGAGGAGTAGCAAGATCCACGGGAGATGCGGGGCCGCGTCCCGCATCGAGCGGGGTCAGTGCTGATCGGGACGACGCGGCGATCCAGGCGCGGACCGCTCCCGAGGAGGCCGATTGGCCCTCGGATCGGCGAAGGGGCGGCCAAGGCCGCCCCTTTCGCTCGGTGAGGAGGCAAACGACTAGGTCGCGGTGGACCCGGAGACCGGCCGCGCGCGCGAGCGGCATCGACCACACCGATGGCGACTAGGACTCGCCCGAGGGCTCCTGGGCGTCCATGCGGATGACCAGGCCCTCCGCGAACCGGTAGCGGTGGCGGACGCGCGAGTCGGAGATGAGCTCGCCGGTGCTCGCGTCCCGGACCACCTGGTGGACGTCGACCTTGACGCTGCCGTCGGCCTCCTCGGCGAAGCCCTCCGGCTCGACCGTGCTAGAGATAGCCGCGAATTGCCGGCGCCAGTAGTCGCGGACGGCCGCGCGGCCGACCACGCGGCCGCCTTCCCAGGCATTCGGCCAATCGACGTCGGGATGCATCAGCGCGATCGCGGCCTCGAGGTCGCGCCCGTTGAAGGCCCTGTAGGCGGAGCGCAGGAGCTGCTCGGCCTCTGACACCCGGCCAACCTAGCGGAGCGACTGAATTGGATTCACGTGCGCGGCAGCGGCGGCGCGGCGCGAGGGCGGGCGCGCCAGAATACGAGCCTTGACGGTGGCTCCGCGGACCGGTGCAGCTGGCGGGTCCGAAGCGCCCGCTCACGAGCGTGCCCCTATCCGCTTGGCAGCGTCAACCTCACCCGCAACGGGCCGCGGGCGGCGCGGGGAACCCACTCTTCGCGAGCCAGAAGGCGGGCAAGGCGCGAAACGCAGGTAATCGCGAAGCGATATTTGTAGATCCCGCTGGAGCGAGAATGCGAATATCTAGCCGAGGGTGGCCGCCGCAATCGAGAGGGGCTTCATCGAGCGCTACCAAGCGGCCGCACGGAGCTTCTCGCGGGGCGATCCCGGGCCGGTGAAGGCGCTCTTCTCACACACGGAAGATGTCACGTTGGCCAATCCGTTCGGCCCGGCCGTCCGCGGCTGGGGGCAAGGTTTCGACTGCTCTTGACTTCGCCTCCTCGCGCTTCAGCGAGGGAGGCGTCGAAGACTTCGAGATCGTCGCGTCCTACCGAGTGGCGATCTCGTGACGCTGCTGGCGACGGAGCGATGGGAGGCGAGGGTCGGAGATCGGCCCGAGGTCGAGCGCTTCGAGCTGCGGGTAACGAGCAAACTGCGGCGAGAGGACGGCGAATGGAAGCTCATCCATCGTCATGCCGATCCGATCGCGACGTCGGACGCGGAAGGCCCGCTCCGGCGCGGCTGACGGTTCACACCAATTTCGTGCGGGAGCGGGTTGACCGGCGACGCTCGCGCCAGTGGCCCGCGAGTCCGGCGCCAAGCGGGCCGAGATCGCGAAGGGACGGCGTCAGCGCGGCTCGCCCGGCGTCTTCTGCTCAGCGTCGCGCAGTCGGTGGAGGGCGCCCGCCGCGGACGTGTAGATGCTCTCGTGCCCGTCGTCCCAGTGAATCCGATAGCGGGGCGAGCCGTTGCCGAACTTCTCCTCGACCGTGCCCGTTCGGGCCGCGCGCTTGGTCGACTCCGACTCTACCTCGACGCGATCACCTATCTCGAGATCCATTTCTCGCCTCCCGGTCTGCTCTGAGGTCGAGGGTAGTACGGCGTTGCCGATGATGGCGCCTGACGCTCGCAATTCGCCTCGTACTTCCGATCGGATCGCTCACCGGATCTCGTGGTCTCGGACGGACGAGACGCAGCCGTGCGGCGCTGGTTCAGCCGCGCGCTCGCTCTCCGTGGCAAGCAAGGCGTATCGGGGCAGGGTCCCGCGCTGGCTTCGTCTCGGAACTCCGTCTGCCGCCGCGAAAGAAAAGATCGAGGCGCAACGCATTTCCGGTATAGGCTCGCCCGAGAGTCCCTTGTGTAGATGGCGGTTGATCTCGTGCCTCGTCGCGGCCGCGACCATCGCCGTCGGCGCGGTCACCCCCGTCGCGGGCGCCCGGCATCCGGCGCCCCCGAATGGGCGGATCGCGTTCTCCAGCGACCGCGACGGCGACAACGAGATCTACTCGATGTGGCCGAACGGGACCCACGTTCGCAAGCTCACCAATAACCACCACGATGACTACGCGCCCGCCTTCTCTCCTAACGGGCGCTCGATCGCGTTTGTCTCGGACCGCGCCGGCAACTTCGAGATCTATTCGATGCGCGCGAACGGCACCGGCGTTCGCCGCCTCACCCATGATCCGGCCTACGACGACGACCCGACCTACTCCCCCCGCGGGACCCGGATCGCCTTCGAACGCGGCGACGAGCCGTCCCGTGACATCTACACGATGAGCTCCAGCGGCGGCGACGAGCGCAACCTCACGGCAAGCTCGTGGGCGGACGACTGGGGCCCGGCCTACGCTCCCAGTGGGCAGCGCATCGCGTTCGTCTCCGTCACCGGCGGGGCGACGTTCGTCTTTGACATCCGCCCGGACGGGACCGACATGCGCGAGCTCTTGGAACGGGCTCGCTACTTCGCGCCGGCTTACTCGCCGAACGGGCGCTGGCTCGCCGTGGCGGAGGCGGGCGGTGTCGGAAAGACCGAGATCTTCCGATATCGGCTGACGGATGGCTACATGCAGCGGCTCACTCACGACAACGTCGGCGACTTCGGCCCCGCCTACTCGCCGAACGGGCGCTCCATCGCCTTCGAGGCCTCGCACGCAGGCGGCCTCGACATCTACCGGATGCGGGCCAACGGAACCCATGTCCAGCGGCTCACGCAAGCCCGCGCCGACGATGCCTACCCGACCTGGGCAGTGCGTTAGATGCAGGCAAGCGCGCAGCTCGAGCACCCCTTGTCGATCGGCTCGAGTAGCGCGCTGAGGCCAGGCGAGCAGTAGCCGGGCGCCCATGGGCGCCCTTTCCGTTTGCCTCGAAGGGGGTGGCCGATGGCGCTTTGGCGCCGGCCGGCGCGCGGCCCTGCTGCGCGCGCCTGGGTTACCCCGGTTACCTTCGGAGGCGGATCGCGTTCAGATCCTGTTCCCGCACCTCAGCGATGCGGGCGAGCAGGTCGTCTACGTCGTCGTGCTCGGCGTGGAGGTAGCGGCCGGCGAGCGCGTCGTAATGGCCCGTCGCCAGCTTGCGAACGAGCTCCGGCGCCAGCTCCGGCGGCGTCCAGGGCGCGTCGTCTGGGAGCGTCCCCGCCGTCATCTCGGTGCGCACGAGCCCGGGGCCGAAGAAGAAGACGGGGATCCGGCCTTCGAGCTCTGCGGCGAGGGTCTCGCCGTAGCGGCAGACCGCCGCCTTACTCGCCGGATACGCCGTCTTCCCCGAGCCGCTTGGAAGGTAGGCCGCACCGCTCCCGGTGATCACGATCCGGCCGCCGCCGCGGTCGAGCATTCCGGCGATCACTGCGCTGCAGCAGAGATGCACGCCGAGGACGTTCACCTCGAAGACGTGCCACCAGTAGGCGGGATCGACCTTCCAGGTGGCGCCGTCCGGGTTACCGACGCCGGCGTTCGCGACCAGCAGGTCCACCGGGTCGGCTCCGGCGACCGCGCGCTCGACCGATCGGCGGTTCGCCACATCGACCTGCACCCACTCCCCGCCGATCTCGTCCGCGACCGCCTCTACCTGCGCTCGGCTGCGGGCGCCGACGACGACCTCCCAGCCGTCGCCCGCGAGCGAGCGCGCGATCCCCGCGCCGATCCCGCGGCCACCGCCGGTGACGAGCGCCTTCATGCGCGGAATCGTATTGACGACCCGACATCCCGCGGGGTCTATCGGCGAATTTCGACGGCGACGACCAGCAGGTGAGGACCGCCGAACTGTTCCGTTTCCTCGTCTGCCTCGAGTTCCGGTGCAACGGCGGTTGTCATGGCGTTTGGTCTCCGTGTGGTGGTTGGGGTCGTTCGACGCTTTGGTCTCCGGGCCGGCCGGCGGAGAGGATCGTCTCCACGAGCCCGGTGACGACGTCGTAGACGTGTCCCGAGACGGTGATGCGCGGGGAGATGGCGGGCGCGGAGCGGAGACGCTCGACGTCGCTCGTGACCGTCGCCGCGGGTTCGAGGATTGCGTGCTCGCGCAGGGTCGACTCCTCGGCGCCGATCCGCTCGGCGTAGCGGCGGCGGAAGGTGTCGTCGGCCAGCGCGGCGGTTCCGCATTGGGTGTGGTGGATCACGGCGACCTCGAACAGGGGGCCGTCCGGTAGGACGGTCTCGGCGATCTGGCCGAGGAAGGCGACGTCGTTGATCACCTCGGGGGTGACCCGCCCGCCGACGTTGCGCACGACGATGGCGTCGCTGAGTTCGAGGCCCAGGAAGTGGGCGGGGTCGACGCGCGGGTCGAGGCACGTGATGACGAACAGGCGTAGGTTGGGAAAGACGACGGCGTCCTTGTGGCCGCCGGCGGCGGCGAAGGCGCGGTTGCGCGCGAGCGCTGGCTCGATGCTGGCCGCTCCGGTCTCGCTGGGGCTGGCCAGCTCGAATCCGGTCGCCTGACCGATGACGGGGCCGGCGGGTGGTGTGGCTTGTTGGTTGCTCACGGGTTTCTCCTTGTTCGGTTCCCCGTAGCTCATGGGGTTGTGTCTCCTGTCGCCTCCGGTGTGGGGCGGATGGCCTGGCCGACGCCGTGGGCGCGCGCAAGTCCCCGGATCGCACCTGCGAGCAGGTCTGGATGCTCGGAGGTCGTCAGATGCCCACCCGGGAACGACTGGATGTCGACCCCGAGCGGCGCTAGCCGTTCGCGCGCGGCTGCGATCTGTCGGGGCTCGAAGGGGTCCTCTTCGCTGCCCGCGACGTGAAAGGCGACCGTGTCCCCGAGCTCGCGGGCGATCGCCGCGAGATCCCACCGCGCGGCGTTACGGCGATGCTCGTCGACGAACCCCGCGGCGCGATGCATGAATGCCGCGCCGCTGCGGCGGCGGATTGCGTCGCTCAGGTCGGCGAGCTCGGCCGCGCTCACCTCGTAGGACGGGGAGAAGAGCTTCGCGGCGCGGAGCGTCGCTTCCAGCACGCCCGGCACGTGCTGGCCGAACCACATCGCCACCCCGCCGACCGGCGTCCGGAGCATCGGCGTTGTGTCCCACGGGTGCGAATGGCAATCCGCGAACAACCCACCGTTGACGATGAACACCGCGTCGATCGTCGTATCCAGATGCTCGCCCGCGGCGTCGCGCTGTTGCTGGCGGCGCAGCAGCTCGAGCAGTGCCAGCGAGGAGTAGTCGAACGTGACGACCATCGTGCGGCGAATGCCGTGCGCCCGCCACTGCGCCTCGATGAGATCGGCCCGCTCCATCGACGAGTAGCGGTGGCGCGTGGGCTTGTCGGAGTCACCCTGGCCGAGATACTCGACGTACAGGCGCGGGCCGGGGCGGGGGCCCAGGTAGCGGTCGACCTGCGCGTAACCGTAGGAGCCGTCTGGATACCCCGGCAGCATCGTCAGCCACCGGGTGTCAGCGTCAACTGGCGGCGCCGCGACGACCTTCTCGAAGACGTGCAGTAGCTGCGAGGAACCCTCGCCGGCCGCTGTCTCGAGCATGGTCTTCGCGATCGGGTCATACGGCCGGCGGGCTCCGGAGGCGAACCACTCGGAGGCGGTCACGCGCTGGTCGTTTGCCTCGTCCGTCGCGGGGTCTTGCGGCGCTGTGGTTGTCTGGGTGGCGGTGCTGGCCATGGGGGACCTTTCTGGTTGAGGTGTGGACGCTGTCCACTATACGGGATTATGTGGACGCTGTCCACTACACTTCTGTGAGTGCCATCACGCGACGAGACGACCGCCGGACACACGCAGGCGAGCGATCGTCCTGGGCGCCGGGGACCGCGGCGCCGCGGCGCTGTCCGGTCTGCACTCATCGGGGCCGGGGTCGAGCTCGCCCGATCGGGCGGCCCGGACGCGGTCGTGCTGCGCGAGGTGACGCGGATGGTCGGGGTCGTTCCCAATGCCGCCTATCGGCATTTCGCCGACCGCGACGCGCTACTCGGGGCGGTCCGCGACGAGGCGGTCAGAGAGCTCGCTCACCACATGGCCAACGGGATGAGCCGGGTCCGCGCGGGAGCGCACACACCGACGGGCGCGCGGCTCCGTCTGCGGGCAGTCGGCAGGGCATATCTCGACTTCGCCCGCACAGAGCCCGGCCTCTTCGACATCGCATTCACGGCATCCGACCACCCGATCAGCGCGGCGAGCGATGAGCCACAACCATTGGAATATCTCCAGGCCGCGCTCGACAACCTCGTCCAGGCGGGAGTCATGGATCCGGCGCGCCGACCCAACATCGAGTATCCGACGTGGGCCACCGTCCACGGACTCGCGGCCCTCCTCCGGGGGCCTCTGCGCTCGCTGTCAGACCGCGAGAAGACGCGGCTCGAGACCCAGACGCTGGCCTTCATCTGGGCGTCCCTGAGCTGAGCACGGACCCGTGAGCCGGGGACTCGCGGTCGCGGTTATCCCGTTCCAAGCGGAGGTCGACTGACCGCCTGGCCTGACCGCTCAGTCGACGAGAATCGGCTACTCGGCTCCGCATCGCCAAGGCGGCGAGCGAGCGCTACGGCTGGCCGCTCCACGTGGTCGAGGGGGCCGGCGACGATGCGCCGCTCGAGCAGCCCGAGGCGTTCCCGGCGGCGCTCCGCGCCGCGGCCGGGGTGGTTTGCGGGAGGACGCTCGCGAACTATCGGCTCGCCTACGCGCTCGGGTTCCACCCGTGGGAGGACCTGGCGGATCACCCGCCCTTCACCGACACCCTCCTCGGGCTCGTCGCCGGCGAAGAGGACGGACGCGAGCCGCCGTTCGGTAGGGCCCTCGACATCGGCACCGGCAGCGCGTTTGGGCCACTCGGCTGGCGGAGCGCGGCTGGGAGGTGACCGGCATCGACGTCGTCGAAAAGGCGCTCAGCCGCGCCGGCGCCGGGCTCGAGGAGCTGCTCACGGCGTTCGACCGCGACCAGCGCGAGGCGGCGACCGCCCCGCCCGGACCGCTGCTCGTCGTGGCTGGCGCCGGGGGCGGGAAATTTGAGGTCGTGCGTCCAGCGAAGACTTGACTTTCATGCGTCGTCCCAAGCGGGCGTCGGCGTGGGCGCGAAATGCGCTCTCGCTTCGTCGAAAGGACGGGGGGGTCATGCTCCCCATGGTTCGTGCTGTGACGAGGTCGAGCGGGAACGCCGGTGGGGTCAGGAGCGCTGGCGCAGCAGGAAGTCGAGCGTCGCGCGGTTGAAGGTCTCGGGGTCCTCGTGCAGCTCGGCGTGCGACAGGTGGTCGAGGACCGCCATCTCGCTCCCGCCGATCCCGCTCTTTAGCGGCTCGGCGGAGCGCGCGCCGCAGACGAGGTCGCGCGCTCCGAAGGTGATCTGTGTCGGAACGTCGATCTCGCGCAGCGCCGCGCTCGCGTCGTGAGCCAGGACCGCGTCGGTCTGGGCGAGGAACGCCTCCACGGGCTGCGCGGGGCGGCCACGCACGAAGTCCACTAGCGTGTCGACGGACTCCGGCCGGTCGACGTACATCTCGGGCGTGAAGCACCACGGGAAGATGCCCTGGATCACGACGTCCGCTACGGTCGGCAGCGCGGACGCGAGCGTGCGCCACTGCTCGACGACGATCTTCAGATAGTCGTCGGTGGCGTGCCAGCCGCTGTGCAACGAGAGCGAGCGCACGCGGCCCGGATGGCGGGCGGCCAGGTGGATGCCCACGGCGGCACCGAGCGACATGCCCGCCACGTGGGCCCGCTCGATCCCGATCGCGCCGAGGAAGGCGGCGATCTGGTCCGCATAGCCGTCGGTCGAGTACGGCCCGGCCGGCTTGTCGCTCTCGCCCGAACCGGGAAGGTCGATCGCGATGCAGCTGAAGTGCTCGGTGTAGGCCGGGAGCTGGAACGCGTAGCAGGCGTGGTCGGCGGCCGTGTACGGGATCAGCAGCAGCGGCTCGCCCTCGCCCTGGACGTCGTAGTTGATCGTGAGCCCGTTCACCTCGGCCTGTGGCATCCTCGCTCCCTCCTGGCTTCTTGACCGGCGGGACGCCGGCGGTTGGCGGGCATCTTGACCTCCCTCGATCGACTGGGCGGAGGCCATGCGATTCGCAACCGAGGACGAGACCCGCGGCCCGGCCCCCGTCCATGGGATAGGGCGACTCTAATGTCCTTGTGCCCGTTGGCGCAAGGATGCGGCGAGCCGCACCTGCTTACCGATCACGTCGGCGCCCCTCACGCCCGGGCAAGGCGATGGGGGTCCGCCTATGCGACGAGCTCGACGGCGCCCGCGAGTCCCGCGCGCCGCCGCATCAACGGAAACTCCGGAAGCCGGGGAGAGGGAGCTTGCGGAAGTGCGCGCCTCTGCCGTCTATCGCAGTAGTCGTGCGAGTGTGGTCAGGCGCCTCGTCAGCAGCTATCGAGAGCCTCACCGTTGACGCAGGTGTCCATGCCGGAACCCCCAAACAGGCTGTCGAAGTCCTTTCCGCCGTCGAGAAAGTCGTTCCCGGCCCGCCCGAGGAGGTCGTCATTTCCGCGCCGCCCGCGGAGTCGGTTCGGGAGATCGTCGCCGATCAGCGAATCGTTGAAGCGCGAGCCGACTAGGTTCTCGATCCCCGTAAGGGTGTCCGAGCCCGCGCCGGTGGCCGTTCCATCGCGAAGGCTCGCGGTGACCGAGCCGAAGGTGCGCTTGAAGTACGCGGTGTCCTCGCCCGAGCCACCGAAGAAAACGTTGTTGCTGACGCTGCCGAAGAGCCTGTCGTTGTCCTCCCCGGCGTTCAGGGTCATGCCGCCGGTCCCGGCGCGAAGCTTGTCGTTTCCCTGAAAGCCGAACAGCTCGGTGAAGATCTCGAAGTCGCCCCCCGTGCCGAAGCCGCCGCTGGCGTCGAGCACATCCTTTGCCGCGCCGCCGTCGAACTGCACGGCTTCAACCTCGTTCACGGTCACGTCCGGGTCCCGCACGGCCTCGGCGCCGTTCAGGTTGATCCCGAGGGTCCCGAAGCCGATTCTGTTGGCCGTGCCGGTGCCCTCGATGAAAAGCTGATCGGAGTCGATGCCGAGGTCGACGCTGAACTCGATCTCGCTCGACCCATCACCCTCGTCGGTGGCGCCCGGCGCGAAGGGCGCTGCGAAGGTGTCGATCTCGAGCGCGTCGCTCGCCCCGGATCCCGACACCGTGATCGTGTCGGTGTTCGTCGTCGTCGCGGTGGCGCAGGCCCCGGGCAGGACAGCGAACTGGTCCTGGATTTGGCCGGTCGCCGGATCGACGCCCAACTGGCCGAACCCGTTCAGGCCGAGGCTCAGGTTGCCGTTGACGAAGCTCGTGCAGCTGACCGCCGCGCTTGCTGGGGCGGCGAGCAGGAGCGAAATCACGAGCGCCGATCCAATCGCGAGCGCCGTAGCGACGAGCGTTTGGGGTCGCGTGAGGGATGTCGTATGCATCGAAAGTCCTCCCGGTGGACGAGAGCCAGGTGCCACAAGTATCCCCTCGCGCCCCTCGAAGTGCAAGGCACTGCCCGGGAAACGAGGCTGCTACGAGCGCTCGACCGGGGCAACCTAGCGCTCGCGGAGCTGACCGCAAGGGAGTGCGGACACCTGGACCTCGGGGATTCGCTCCGCCCTTTCTTCTGATGCGGCGAGTAGTGCGGACTGATCCCGAGTTCTCCCCACGCTCAGGCGATCACGCGAGACTTACGACGCAAGCCGCCGTGGCCGGTGGCTTCCGTTTACTGGTGACCGGCCTCGAGCGCGCCGGGTGGGAGAGCCGGGGGCACGTGTCGGTACGGGGTTGGTGAATGTCGAGGCCTCGCCGCGCGCACACGGCGCCTGCTCGTCCGAGCTTCGCCATCTCGGCGCCCCCTTTTTCGAGCGACGCGGCACGCGCTCGCGCAGCTGCCCAAGTCCGCTCGCAGGCGACCGGCCACTACCTCAGCGAGCGGCAGGGCCGGTTGCTCTCGTATTGGTGTTGATCGAGACGTAGACGGCGCGCGATAATCGCGGTGGAGCGGGAGCAAGGTGATTCGCCGCAGCACCCACGCGTCCAGCACCCCCTGTCGGCGTAACCGAAAACCATTCCCCGGGGGCGCGTCCGGCTGAAACCGCGGCGAGGTCAGGCCCAGATCTCGTCGAAGCGATACTGGTCGTAGGGAAGCACCCAGCACTCCGCGATCTTGCCGTCAACGATGCGAAAGACGCCGGCGGTTTCCCACTCGAAGGTGTTGCCGTCGCGTTCCACCTGGCCGCCGGCGAAGATCACCGCTCGCTCATCGTCCGCAAGCACCCCGCGCACGGCGATCCGAAACGTGGCGTTCGCGAGCTCGCGTCTTGCGGCGAAGTAGCGCAGGACTTCGTCGCGGCCCCGGTAGTGGCCGGCGATCGCACTGCGACCAGGTACGTGCCAGGCGACATCCTCGGCGAGCATGGCGCGCGCCGGTCCCTGCTCGCCTCCAGCGTAGAACCGATTCTGGCGGTCGTGAAAGTCGCGAATCAGGCTCGAGTTCGGATGCTCCTCGGACATCGCTTCGGGGCGTCGGCGCCGCCGATCCAGCCGGTCCCCGGCCCTCGGTGCCTCCCCTAGCCTTCGGATCGCATCGCCTCGGCGGGGATCGCACCGATGTCCCTCATGAACGTGAGCGTGTCCCACTGCCCCCAGGCCTCGGCGATCTTGCCGTCGTCGTCGAAGCGATCGATTCCGATGCCGTTGACCGGGTCGCCTCTCTCGCCGGTCGGCTGCTGGCCCATGAACTCGTTCTCGAACGTCCCTCGGCCGCACCAGCGTGTGACTACCTTGTCGCCGGCGGCGAAGATGTCCTCGATCGTGAACGAGAGGTCCGGAAACGCCCCGCGGTAGGCCTCGATCGCCCTCTTTACGCCGCCGAGGTTCTGGTCGCCCATGATTGGGTCGTGGCTGACGAAGCCCTCGGCGCAGACCTCATTCAGCACCTCGAGCCTCCCCTCGCCGAACGCCTCCTCGATAACCCGGCGCGACGCGTCGATGTTCGCCTGAGCCATTGAAACCTCCTGTTATCGCTCGTTGCGACCCTAAGTCCTCGGCGGACGACCTGCAAGGGGACCGCCCCGCTCCGATTGAGTCGGTAGCTCCGGCGGCGAGGGTTTCGTCAGAGGGCGGCCACGACATCGGCGGCGTTGAGAAGGTCTGTGGTGGCGAACGATCCGGCTGGCCCGTACGTGGGGGTCCAGTCGGGCTCTTGGCGCAGATAGGACTGCCCATCCCCCCGGATCAGCCCGATCATGACCTCGGCGACGATCCGACCCCCGACGGGGCCGAGGCCCTCGCCGTTTTGTGTGACCTCTGCCTCCCGGAGCACGTAGAACCAAAGCGGCGTGCGCGTGTCGAGGTGGAAGGGCTTGAGGTCGTCGAGGTCAGCCGGTGCCAGAACGGGCACCTTCATGGCGTGGGCCACGCGCTGACCTGAGGGAACCTTCATGGTGAGGTTACGCAACAGGTTGCGGGATGCGAGCGAGATGGGCTCGTCCTGCGGCTGGCCCATCAGGTCGAACAGGGGCGTCGACAGCTTGGTGTCGATCCTCTTGTTTTGTCGCACCCTGCCATCGTCGAAGTCGAAAAAGGTCTGCCAGTCGATGAACCGTCGGGACGCTCGTTTTCCTCCTCGCAGGTCGGCCGGATCGTTCGGGTCGGCGGCGGCCGGATCGAAGATGAGGGCGAAGAACTGATGCGCCGGGTCGCTGACGCTCGTGCCGAAGTTGGCTCGGTAGCTCGGTCGCACCTGCGAGTGGCCGAAGCGATAGGCGGCGACCGAAAACTCGACCGGGATGTAGGGGTGATTGCGCCACCTGAAGTGCCTGGGTCCGTTGCTCAGCACGTCGTCGACGAGCTGGCCGCCCACCGTTCTGACCAGGAACTCGTGGATGACGAGCCACTGGTAGTGCCAGCGGACCACCCGCTGCGCCTCGGCGAAGATCTCTCCGGGCGTGTATCCGGGGCCCAACTCGGCGCTGACGTCGGCAACCACCTTGTTGTGGAAGCGAAGCAGCGCAAGGTGCAACTGAGAGACAATCAGGTTCTCGTCGTTCCGTGGGTCGCCGACGAGGGCGGTCTTCTGAGCGTTGCGCGGGACGTCGAACCGGGTCTTGTTGCCGACCGACACGGCCGCCGATCCCGGTATCTCCTCGGTCAGCAGCGTGGTCCGTCCCCCGTCGATCGTCGAGTCGTAGAGGTGAGGCGAGGCGACCGGACCGCCTCCGTAGACGCTGTCGAGGTCGAGAGCGGGGATACGGAAGTTCCGGATCGACTCCGGGTCCTGCTGACGAGCGAGACTCGACGTCGGATCAAAGGTCATGTCGTGGTCGAGGAACTGGCCCAAGAAGGTGAAACCCGCGGTGATCGCGGGATTGTCCGGATTGTTGGCGCTCTTCGCCGGGTCGGTGATCAAGGTGATCGGGTCGGACAGATCGTCGGCCGGATCCATTGGGCCGCCCTTCTCCCCGAGCTCCAAGAGCGCATCGCGGATCAACGGCGTGTCGGCGGCGAACGGCGGGAGGGTCGGGAACAGCCGCCCGAATCGGCCCTGATCGTAGAAGACCGACTGGGGAGTTGATTCGCCCAGCTGGGCATGACCGTGCGGCATGACCGTGGCACCTTCCGTTGCGGCCTAAGAGCCTTCGCCTTATACCGCATGCGCGCCACCCACGAGCGGCGGCGGACTTCCCGCCCGTGCGATGCCCCCGCGGCGATGGCTTCGCGCAGGGCGACCTCTCGGGGCGCGAGCTCGGCGACTCGCGCAGGCGTGGTTGATCCGTCACGCAAGGCGTATTCTTTGCGCAGAGCCTGACGGCGACCACCGCCCTGAGCCCGGTAAGGAGTTGCGCGTGTCCGAAGGAACCGCCTCATCCGCCGCTTCCGGTCCGACGCTGTTCGTGCGCCAGTCGTCGGGGCTCGTGCGCAACGTCAGCGTCACGAACGCCCTGTTCTTCAATGTCGCGGCGTTCGTCGGCGTCGGCCTGACGCTCTATCCGATCTTCTACTCGCTGGCCGACGTGCCGGTCTGGAAGCACGCCGGGATCTCGTCGTATGCCTGGGCCGCGATCTTCGCCGGCCTCTTCTGCGTTGTGCTGGCGATGATCTTCGCTTCGCTCACGTCGGCGATGCCGCGCTCGGGCGGGGACTACGTGTTCACGAGCCGCATCCTGCATCCCTTCCTCGGCTGGCTCGAGTCCTGGACGCTCGTGATCGCCTCCGTGCTGATCATCGCGTTCGAGGTGCCGCTCGTGCTGCGAAACCTCCAGATCACGGCGCGGATCATCGGGATCGGCCCGGGCGGCCACTTCTTCGATAACGCGAACACCTGGTTCACGGACTCCACCGGCGCGATCACCGGCACGCCGGGCTTCCTCGCCTCGCTCGTGGTGCTAGCGGTGATCGGCGCGATAGTGCTGCTGCCCACCCGCCGCTTCCATCGCGTCGTCACGGTGCTAGCCGGTTTCGGTGTCGCCGCGTTCATAGCGATGTTCGTTTTCGGACTGCTGGCCACGGACCGCTCGAGCTTCGAGCAAAACCTGCCGCAATACACGGGCGGGATGAGCGCGGCGCACATCGCCGCAACGGGACAGGCGGACTTCCTGTCCTCGGGCGGGCAGAGCTTCCTCAGCGACATCTTCTCCACCACGGTGTTCCCGCTGTTCTTGTCGATCCTGCTCTTCCAGTACATCGGCTTCCAGTACTCGGCCTACATCGCCGGCGAGGTGCGCGGCAACGTCCGCCGTGGCGTGCTGATCGCGCTGCTCGGGGCGCTCACGATCGGCGTGCTCGCCAACTCGCTCTACGTCGACGCGCTGTCGAATCACTTCGGGTTCGCCACGAACGTGAGCTGGGGCGCGAGCTACTGGGGCTTCAACACGCATCTCAGCGCGCTGCCGCTCGGGCAGCCCAACGCGATGCCGCTGCTCGCGGTGATCGCCAACCACAGCCTGTGGCCGATCTGGGCGCTGATCAGCCTCGCGGGCACGCTGTTCCCGTTGCTCCTGTGCCCCGTCTACATCAACTTCATCAGCCGCATGCAGCTCGCCTGGAGCCTCGACCGGCAGGCGCCCGCCTGGTTCGGCGAGGTCAACGAGCGCCTGCGCGCGCCGCTGAACGCGATCCTGGCCACGCTCGCGCTGGCCGCGTTGTTCCTCTTCTTCCAGAACTACAAGGCGCTCCCCACCTTCCTGGCCACCACGGAGCACAAGCTCAACCTCGCCGGCACTGCCTGGTTCTCGATCACGATGGCGCTGCTCACCTGGACTCTCCCCGGCGTCAACGCCCTGCTCGCCCGCGTGCGGCGGCCGGGGCTGATGCGCAACGCGCCGTTTCGCAGGGTGCTGCCCCTCCTTGGGCTGGTCTGGCTCCTCTTCCCGCTCTGGATCTACATCTTCGCCGTCGGCAAGCCGATCGCGGACGCGCTCTCCGCGACGTCCGGCTCGCTCACGTACCTCGAGACGAACGGGATCATCGACGCGCTGCTGTTCTATGCCATCGGCATCGTGATCTACGTCGTCATGCGGCTGCGCACCCGGGCCGCCGGGGTGGACACGCGGATGCTCTTCGCCGAGATCCCACCCGACTGAGTGGGGTTCGCCGAATAGCCACGCGGATCCACATCGCCAGCGACTTCCACGCCGCCGAGACCGCCTGGCGCAAGTTCATCAACGCGATCAGCATGAACGCCTACAACGCGGACGTGGCCCTGCTCGCCGGCGATCTGACGGGGAAGGCGATCGTGCCGATCGCGCGCACGGATAACGGCTACTCGGCGGAGTTGTTCGGCGCGCGACGCACGGCGCGCGACGAGGAAGAGCTGGCGCAGCTCGAGCGCGACATCGCGGACGTGGGCTACTACTCGTTTGTGACGAGCGCGGATGAGGCAGAGCGCCTGGCGGGCGACGAGGCGGCGCGGGAGGAACTCCTCGAGGCGCTCATGAGCGAGCGCGTCCAGGCCTGGATGGAACTCGCCACCGAGCGCCTGGCCGGCGGCGATGTCCCCCTCTACCTGATACCCGGCAACGACGACTCGTTCGTCATCGACCCCATCCTGAACCGCGAGGAGTACTTCCCGATCAACGCCGACGGCCGAGTGCTCGACCTGCCCGGAGGACTCCAGCTGCTTTCCTACGGATGGTCGAACGAGACACCTTGGAAGACGCCACGTGAGGTGAGCGAAGACGAGCTGCACGAGCGGCTATCGAAGCTCGCCGACCAGGTACGCGACGCGCGCCGAGCGGTGTTCATGATCCACGTGCCGCCGTACGACTCCGGCCTCGACACGGCGCCGATACTCGACGAGAACCTGCGCCCCACGGTGTCGGCCGGGGACGTTCTGCGCGGGCCGGTCGGGTCGAGGGCCGTGCGGCGGCTGATCGAGGAGCGCCAGCCGCTGCTCGGCGTGCACGGGCATGTGCACGAGGCAGGGGGCGAGTACCGGCTCGGCGCGACGGTGTGTGTCAACCCTGGCAGCGAGGCGAACGACGGCATCCTGCGGGGCTATCTCGTCGATGTCGCGGATGGCGAGGTTGAGCTCGTCCAGCGCATCGAGGGCTGAGCGGGCGTGGCGGATCGAGGGATCGAGGTCAACCGCGGGCCGCTGGCGGACATCGTCGCCGAGGCGGAACGGGTGATGGACGGCGCCAAGGCGCGGGACGTTCCGCTGCGCCTGATCGGCGGGCTGGCCGTCCAGCTCCACACGCCCGCGATGCATCCGGCGCTCGCGCGCTCCTACGGGGATATCGACACGGCGACGGTGAAAGGGGAGGGCGGAGCGGTCACGGAGCTCTTGACCGGACTCGGCTACGAGCCCGCGCGCCAGTTCAACGCGCTCCAGGGGGCGAGCCGCCTCCTCTTTTACGACCGCGCGAACGCGCGCAAGCTCGACGTGTTCGTGGGCGGTTTCGAGCTCAACCACTCGATCCCGATCACGGCGCGAATCGATGTGGAGGCGCGGACCATCCCCCTGGCCGAGCTGCTCCTGACGAAGCTCCAGGTCGTGGAGTTCACGGAGAAGGACGTGCGCGATACGGTGGCGCTCCTCCTCGACCACGAGGTCGGCGACCACGATCGCGAGACGATCAACGCCGACCTGATCGCGACGCTTACGGCGCGGGACTGGGGGCTCTGGCGCACCACCCAGCTGAACCTCGAGCGGCTACGCGAGGGCGTCGCCACGCTGGCGCTCGAGCCGGCCGATCGGCAGCTCGTGCTCGACCGCATCGACTCGCTCTGGGAGCGAATCGAGCGCGAGCCGAAGTCGAGGCGCTGGCGCCTGCGGGCCCGGGTGGGGGACCGGAAGCGCTGGTACGAGGTGCCCGACGAGGTCTGACGGCCCGCGTTGCGCCACGAGCGGGCCCGCCGTGCCGCAAGGCTCGCGGCCGCCAGTCTCAGCTCTGGCCCAGCTCGGCCTTGATCTCGCAGCGGTCGACAGAGGCCCGCGTTCCCGGCGTGTCCGAGGGATCCATCGCGTCGAGGGCACCTTCGGCCGCCGCCATGTCGTCGGCGGTCTCGAAGAGCTGGATCACAACCGCGGTGCGCTGGTCCGCGTCGTGGAGAATCTGAACTCCCTTCGCGGGAATGTCCACCGGTGGCCCCTGACGCGCCTCGGCCTCTGACAGGCGATCGGCCAGGTGATCGGGATCGACGCCGGTGAATCTGACTACGCGTGCGTGCATGACTCCTCCTTTTCGGTTGCCGCACGGGCGAACCTACACCGTCATCGCGACCCACCTGATCACCGCCACTTGGCGACGAGCGGCGATGGCGCCCCGGCTGACCCTAGCCGACGCTCGCCACGCGCGAGCCGCGCCGGACGTTTGCCCGCTGACCCTTCCCGGTCACGGGAGTGCGGAATCGGGTAGGGAGCCAGAGGGCATGGCCGGAACCACGCGCGGGAGATCCGCTGTGCTTCGGGGCGAGCAGCTTCGCGACGAGGGATACCTGCCGATCGAGGATGACGCGGCGATCGGCGACGGGCGCACCCTTGCCCTGGTCGGCATCGACGGGTCGATCGATTGGATGTGCCTGCCGAATCTCGACTCACCGAGCGTCTTCGCCGCTCTCCTGGACCCCGCGGGCGGCGGCAGCTTCAGCCTCGCACCGGCGATCCCGTATCAGGCGGAGCGCCGGTACCTGCCGCGGACGAACGTGGCTCGCACGGAGTACACGACCGACGCCGGTCGGGTTGGAGTGATCGACGCCGTGACGATCGACGGCGCCCAAGACGCCCCGTGGCGGGAACTCGTGCGCGAGGTCGAGGGGCTCGGCGGCGCGGTTCCGATGGGGTGGCGCTTCCACCCGCGCTTCGACTACGGGCGCTCCACCCCCGGTCCGACGAAGCTCGCCGGCGCCTTCCTCTACCGTCACGGAGGACTGCAGCTGGCGCTGAGCGCATGGGACGCCGGCAACCCCGCGTGGTCTCGGGGGCCCTCCACGGTAGCTTCGAGATCGGTCCGGGGGAGCGGCCCTGCTGGCGGTTGTGGCAAGCGACGACGTCGCGCTGCCGAGCCCCGCGCGGGCCGAGGTCGAGCGGCGGCTGGAGGCAACCGGCCGGCTCTGGCGTGAGTGGATCGGCCGGTGCACGTATCGAGGCCGTGGAGGGAGTCGGTCGAGCGAAGCCTGCTGGCAATCGGGCTTCTCGTCGATCGCCGCACCGGCGCGATCGCCGCGGCCGGCACCACCTCGCTCCCGGAGGCCATCGGGGGGAGTCGGAACTTCGACTACCGCTACGCCTGGGTGCGCGACCTCTCGTTCACGGTCGACGCCCTGCTGCAGGTCGGGATGGAGGAGCTCTCGCACGCGGGGCTCGCCTGGCTTCTGCGCGCGATCCGCGGTACCGAGCCGCGCGTCGACCCGGTCTACAAACTCGACGGGACGGTCTTGCGCTCCCAGCAGAAGCTCGAGCTCCCGGGCTACCGCTGCAGCGTGCCGGTGCATTTGGGAAACGAGGCGGGCACGCAGCTCCAGCTCGGCGGCTTCGGCGATCTGATCGAGGCCGTCGCCCAGTATGTGGACCACGGACACGTGCTCGCGCCCTCCACCGGCGAGCGCATCGCCGATTGCGTCGACCTCCTTTGCGGCACCTGGGGCAATCCGGACGCGGGCCTGTGGAAGCTTGACGACCCCGGTCACTACATGACCTCGGTGCTGGACCGCGTTCGATCGCCTTCTCGCGCTGGTCGGCGAGGGCCAGGTCCCGGCGCGCCGCACGGATCGCTGGGACAGGGAGCGAGGACGGGTTCGCGACTACATCGAAACCCACCTTTGGTGGCCCGAGCGTCGGAGCTATGTGATGAAGGCGGGTAGCGAGGCGCTCGACTACGGGACGCTGCTGGCGGCGCGGCGGCGCTACACCGATCGCGACCGCCTGAGCGCGACGATCGACGCCATCCGCGGCGAGCTGCAGGCGGACGGCCCGCTGCTCTACCGCTACAGCGGCATGCAGGGCAAGGAGAACGCGTTCCTGGCCTGCTCGTTCTGGTCGGTCGAGGCGCTCGCGCTCGCCGGACGTCGCGACGAGGCGGAGGCGGTGATGGAGGAAATGGTCGGGTTGGGAGGCGAGCTCGGGCTCTATTCCGAGGAGATGGAGCCTTACTCGCACGCCTTTGTTGGCAACTTTCCGCAGGCGCTCACGCACCTCGCGCTCATCAACGCCGCGGCGATCCTGGCCGAGGAGGGAGAGGCGCGTACGGCTCGAGCGATCGAATGATGTTGTCCAGCCGCCGCGCGGCCGGCGCCGCCAGCGGCCCGGCGGTCGCGACCGCGAGGGCCAACGCGCCGCCCGCGAGGAGGTCCGCGACGTAGTGCTCGCCGAGGTAGACGAGCGCGAAGCCGAGAAGGAGGGCATAGCCGAGCCCCGCCGCGCCGGCCGCGGGGCCCGCTGCTGCTGAGAGCGCGGCCGCGTGTTCGCGGACGTGGGTGAGCGAAGAGCAACGCGGGCCCATCGGGATCGCCGTCGCGTTCGGGCCGGTGCTGTTCGGCTGGGTAGCGGGGCTGTGGGCCCGAGCGGCAAGAGGAAGACCCGGAACGAGCCGCCGAAGCGTTCGTTCCTCTAGCCGGCGAGCGGCAGGATCCTGTCGAGGCCCGTCAGCTCGAGCGTCCGAGCCACCTGGTCACGAACGCCGCGCACCTGGACCCGCTCCGAGGATGGGCCACCGCTGGCTCGAGCCAGGATCGATAGGCCAGTTGAATCGATGAAGGTGAGCGCGGAAAGGTCGAAGACGATCGTGTGAGCGTCGCTCTCGAGGGCTCGCTCGGTCACCTCGGCGACCGACCATGATCGCTCGAGTCCGGTCGTACCTGGACGCCGGCGGCAGCATCTTGTACCTGGGCGGAAATGCGATGTATTCGGCCGACCACACGCCTGCCCGCGCAGGACGGCGGCGAGCTCGACCAAACGATCACGGCGGCGACTCCCCCCCTTTGGTGGCAGCGGCTGGAGACAGATTGCTGGGAAGCGCCGCTGTTCGATGATGTCTCCGAGCTCGCACGGGATCACAACGACGCCCGTGGAGCGGTGATCGCGTGCCCCGCCTTCGGTTGCCGAAGGCGGGAAGGGAAGACGCCGAACTCGGGGCGCAGTTCGCCCGTGCCGGCCACCGTGGCGGCCGCTGCTAACGTGAGCGTGGTCGGTGGCCGGCCGGTCCGGCCAACATGTGCCAGCGCTCCCCGTTCTTGGTTCTCACGCCTCCGCGGTCCGCAGCACCGTCTCACAGGAGGCATCAGATGCCCACCGGAACCATCAAGTGGTTCAGCGAGCAGAAGGGGTTCGGGTTCATCACGCCCGACGACGGCTCGAAGGACCTGTTCGTCCACCAGACCGCCCTCGTCGGTCTCGGGCTGCGCCCGCTGACCGAGGGGACCAAGGTCACCTACTCCGCCGAGTCCGGCGACAAGGGCCCGCGGGCCGTCGACGTCGGCGCCGTCTAGGTGGCCGATTCCGAGGCCGGCGCGCATCGAGCGCTGCCGGTCAAGATCAGCGATTCCCTGGCCGTGGTCTGGAAGCGGTACGCCGGCCGACGACCGATGGACGTCGAGACCGCGGTTCGCGGCAACAGGATTTGCTGCGTGCTCAAGGATTCCGTTCGGGGCTTCGACGAGGGCCTGACCACGGCCGAGTCGGGCGACGACGGTAAGCCCCTGCCTGCGCGCACAATCGCTCAGTATCGCCGGGAGGCGGTCGACGCGGTGACGAGAACGACCCGGCGACGCGTGATGGCGTTCGTCAGCGATCACGATCGGAACAGCGACGTCGCTACCGAGGTCTTCATCCTCGACAGGCCGCCGCGGCGGCAATCGTCGATCTTCCTCGACCGCCGGCCCGACTGACCGAAGACCACGAAGAAAGGTTCAAGATGGCACCCAGCATCACCTCCGAGCGAGTCCTCGCCACCGCGGGAGAGCTCGACCGAGATAAGTTCACCCGGGCCGACCTCGCCGACAAGCTCGGCGTGAGTCAGAAGGAACTCAAGTCCGCAATCAAGGCCGCTCGACAGTCGGGGCGCCTCGAGAAGGTCGGCGAGAACGACGATGGCAAGGGCGTTTTTCGCCTGACCGGCGAGTAGCCGACGGCCGCCGATAGCGGGAACCCAGCCCCGGATCGTCCGCGGGCTATCGCCGGCGGCCTAACTCGACTCTTTCCCCTCGGCCGATGAGTTTGCAACGCCGGAGGGGTCGATATGGCCATGACGACGATGCACATGCTTGAAGCCGCCGAGGCGGACATCGCCTACGACGTCGACGGCCCGCTGCCGACCGCCGACGGACGCCCGCCGCTGTTCATGATCGGTCAGCCCATGGACGCCAGCGGATTCCGTACGTTGGCGTCGCACTTCCCGGACCGCACCGTGATCACATATGACCCGCGCGGCCTCGGCCGCAGCACCCGCAAGGACAGCCGTGTCGATAATTCGCCCACGGTCCAGGCGGAAGATGTGCATGCGGTAATCGAGGCGCTCGGCGCTGGCCCGGTCGAGATGTTCGCGAGCAGCGGGGGGGCGGTCACCGCGCTCGCGCTGGTGGCGGCCCATCCCGACGATGTGACCGCCCTGGTGGCGCACGAGCCGCCGCTCATCCCGGTGCTGCCCGACGCCGCTGCGGCCGAGCGCGCCCGCGCGGGCTTTCGCGACGCCTACGAGGCGAAGGGCTGGGGTGCCGGCATGGCGGCCTTCATCGCGATGACGTCGTGGCGAGGCGAGTTCACCGACGACTACTTCGCGCAGCCCCCGGCCGATCCCGCCCAGTTCGGGATGCCGACCGACGACGACGGCTCCCGCGAGGACCCGCTCCTGTCCGACCGGTCCTGGGCCGTCAGCGGCTATCGCCCCGATGCCGAAGCCCTGGCCGCGGCGCCGACGCGCATCGTGATCGCTGTGGGCGAGGAGTCCCTGGGCACCTTCACCGGACGCACGGCGGTGGCCACCGCGGAGCTACTCGGTCAGCAGGCGACCGTGTTCCCGAGCCACCACGGCGGCTTCCTCGGCGGCGAGTCCGGGTACGCCGGCCAACCCGAAGCGTTCGCGCGCAAGTTGCGCGAGGTCCTCGACGACGACAGCCAGAAGCCGGCTCGGTAAGCGGGCTTCTGACGTTTACGGAGACCGTGGGCTCCGGAGCTTGAGATCAACCGGCCGCGAGCCACTCTTCGAAGCTGGGGCCGGCGAGCTTCGCGCCCGGGTTGGGGAGCGCGGCACCCTCGGCATAGGCCGTGGCGTCCGGGTCGTCCGGCTGGCGGCCCTCGCGAATCTCGAACGAGTCGCCCCGGCTGGCGAACAGCATGGCGGCTGCGTCGGCGAGACGCTCCGCCCGCGGGCCGGCGACCTCGGTGATCCTGCCGTTCTCGATCTCCGGCTCCTCGGCTGCGTCGGCGAGAGCTTCGGCGACGACGCGGGCGGCGACGAGCTGGGTTCGAAACTCGGGCACGTAGGCGACGCCGTCCTGGATCGTCCACCCGACCAGCTGCTCGACGAACTCGTGGAACTGGGCCGCGCGGACGATCCGGACCGGGAGCGGGCCTTCGAGCAGCGTCTTCTCCTGCGCCACCTTCGCCGCGTTGTAGCCGCCCTCGAACTTGTCGATGCCGATGATCGAGACGACGACGATCCGCCTCGCCCCGGCTTCTGCGCCGGCTCGCTGGAGGTTCCTTGCCGAAGCGGTGAAGAACGCGGTTGCCGCTTCCTCGTCGGGGGAGGGCCCCGTCGCCGTATCGATGATGGTCTCTGCCCCGGCTAGCGACTCGCGGAGACCCTCGCCGCTGACCACGTCGATCCCCTTCGAGCGCGCGATCGGGACCACATCGTGTCCGCGCTGCTCGAGGATCTCGACGAGGTGCGATCCGACCCGGCCGGTGGCTCCCGTGACAGCAATCTTCTGGCCCTGGTTTTCGGTCTGCATCGTTCTTCCTTTCTCAGCGATCGGCTGCGCTTTCCGCCGTTTCACCCTTACGACGAACGGGATCCGTTCAGATCGACAGCGGCCAATCGGAGAGGTCGCGGGATCTCCCGCTAGACGTCCTCGAGCTCGTAGATCATGCTTCGAACGCCGCCGTCCCGGGCGAGGTTCGCCACGTCATCAGCGGTAGCCTCGCCCTCGGGCGTCCGAAAGTCCCGCTGGAGCGCGTCCATGTCATCCCAGTCGAGCTCGGCGACGAGGTAATACGCGTCGCCGCCTCGGACGGGGCGAGCGTTGCGGCTGATCGTGTAGCGGCGAAGGCCGCGGAGCTTCTTCGCCAGCGGGATGTGGACCTCCCGGTAGTGGCGATCGAAGGCCTCGGCGTCTTCGGGCTCGTCGTAGAGGACCAGGAACCTCACCATCTCATCCGTCTCCTCGATTCAAAAGGGCGCCTCGTACATCGTCATCAAGCCGTCGTCAGCTAGGTCAACTTGACGAGCGCGGCAAGGAAGAGCGCGAAGGCGACCCAGGTGGCGGCGGCGCGGATCCAGTTGAGTGCGAAGTAGCGCCGCCGCGCGGCCTCCCATCCGCGGGGAACGGCATCGGGGTTCCAGGCGAGCATGACGTCGTAGTTCGGCTCGGCGAGTCGGTTGGAGACAAGCAGGGGGCCCGCGATCGTGAGCGCGAGCCCGATCGCGGTGAGGACGAACGGCGCCTCGCCGATCTCGTCCAGGGCCACGAGCGCGGCTGCCGGCGCGACCACCATTCCGATGACGGCCACGTAGTTGATGGGCGCCTTGCGAGCGATCGGCAGGAAGGCGCGCAGGAAGCGCGCGAAATCGGGTCCGTCCATGCTCGCCAGCATCGGCTGGAGGACCAGCGTCAGCATCGCCAGCAGCCCCGACCACAGCCCCGAGAAGACGACGCTCGCGACGAGCGCCCACTCCTCCGCGGTCACCTATCGGCGCTCAGGCCGCGACCGCGACGAACTCGGGGCTGTCGCTCGGCGGCAGCGGCTGAGGGTTCAGCCCGACGAAGTTGACCGTCGAGTTCGGCGGCAGCGGCTGGGGGTTCAGGGCCACCAGCTTGATCCGCGAGCCCGGCGGCAGCGGCTGCGGGTTGAGCGCGACGAGATTGATCGTCGCGTCCGGCGGCAGTGGCTGCGGGTTCAGCGCCACGAGCTCGATCGTCGCGTCGGGCGGCAGGGGCTGCGGGTTGAGCGCGACCAGGTTGATCGTCGCGCTGGGCGGCAGCGGCTGCGGGTTCAGCGCCACGAGGTGGACGCTCGGCTGGTCCATGTTCTCTCCCTTCCTGAGGTGGACCTGCGCGAGCCTATCCGTCCCCGGTCGAGGCGGAGGGCGTCGCGGCCTCGCCGGCAGCGCGCAGCTCCTCGGTCAACTCCTCGGCCGCGTCCGGGCGCCCGTCGAGCCGCGCCGGAGTGTTCTGGAGGGCGAGGGCGCGCCACCCCTCGTCGGAGCGGACGGCGAGCATCAGCTGCACCGCGTTCCGATCCGGCATCACATCCTCCCCGCCGGGGGGCACCATCCCCGCCACCGCGTGCAGCAGCGCCACCCCCTCGCTCACCGCGCGCACGCTTCTAACGATGCGTACATACGTGGCGACCTCGTGGTCGGCAAAGATCATCCCGAGCTGGCGGGCGATCTCATCGCGGCCATGCATCTCGCTGCCGTCGAAGCCGATCACCAGCGCGGCTTCGGTGAATTGCTCCGCATAAGCCCTCGCGTCCTGGCGGTTCCAGGCAGCGAGGATGTCGGCATGGAGCCGGCTAACGGCGTCGGTCTCGGCCATCTGCGGTCAGCCCATTCGTGTCGCCCTGACGCCGCTCAGAACGGGCTCAACTGCCAGGAGCCCTTCTCCGCCTGGGTGAGGCTGAAGTCGGAGTCGGCGTCGCCGGCCTGTTTGAAGGTCGAGCCCTGGAGTAGCTCCCAGTGGCCCTCGACCGAGCCCTTCGTGCCGCGAAGCTTGACGAAGCCCAGCTCCGGCGCCCGCCCGCCGACGTCGATGAGCTGCCAGACGCCGTTGCGCCCGGCCCGGGTCCCGAACTCGGTGCGGAAGTCTCCGGCCCGGCGATAGGAGCCCCGGCGGAGGGCGTCCCAGTGGACCGTGACGCGCCGTCGCGCGTGGCGGAGCTTGATGAAGCCGAGCTTCGGGGCCCCGTGCGCCCCCCCGAAGAGCTGCCAGCGGCCGTTCTTGCGCTCGGTCGTCCGGAAGTCGGAGCTGAAGATGCCGGTGCGGTGGTAGGACCCGCCTCGCAGCACGTCCCACCGCACTCCGACGCGCTTCCCTGGGGAGTGGCGGAGCTTGATGAAACCGAGCTTCGGGACGCCGTGGGAGCCGCCGAAGAGCTGCCAGTGGCCGTTCTTCCCGTCCGCCGGCCGGAAGTCGGAGGTGGCGGATCCCGCACGGTGATAAGAGCCGGCCTGGAGCGTGTCCCACTGGACCTCGACCGTGCCGTGGGCGTGGCGCTCCTTGATGAAGCCGAGCTCGGGGGCCCCGTTCGCCCGCCCGAACAGCTGCCAGTGACCATACCGGCCGGCGGCGGTTGAGAAATCGGAGGTCGCGTCGAGGCTCCGCTTGAAGGTGGCGCCGTCGAGGGAGTCGAGGTGGACCTCGACCGCCCCGCCCGTGTGCCGGGTCTTGATGAAGCTCAACTGGTTGGCGAAGGTGGGCCTGCCGCCCGCCCCGCCGTCCCCGCCGACGACGTCGCCGCTGCCCACGCCGACGGTGTCGGCGTCGAGCGCGTCGTTGTCGATCGAGATCGAGACCCCGCCGTACCTCTCGACGTGCCCGCCGCGGTACTGGTGGACGCGCTGGTGCCTGGCCCAGAGGCGGGCCGGCAGGTAGGGGTCGGCCGTCGTCGCCTTGCCGTTCCAGTTTGCGACCCAGATGTCATCGGGCTCTTTGTAGGTGGAGTCCGCCGCCCGGACGAGGTCGACGATTCCGGAGGCGCCGCTGCTGTAGACGCCCGACCGGTATCCGCTCGTGTGCAGTGCGTTCGTCCAGCCGGCGAGGAAGGCGAGGACCACCGAGCTGCTCGAGCCGCGCGCGTAGCCCTCCATGTCGAAGTAGATCGGGCTTCCGGGGCCGATCCCGAGGGCCTCGGCGCGCGCGACCGCGTCGGCGGCCGCCGACGCACCCTGCGCGGAGGCCCTCTTGGAGGCGATGGTGGCGCATCGGCACGACACCGACGGCGCCTGGAGCCCGACGTAGATCGGGATCAGATGCCAGCCGGCGGCGGTCTCGGCGGCGACCCAGGGCGCGGCCAGATTCGGCTGCACGCAGGCGCTGTTGATCCCCCCGAGGTAGATCCCGACCGCGCGGTAGGGGGAGGCCTTCCAGGCCTTCATCGCACCGAACGACGGTGCCGAGCAGGTATCGAAGCCGAGCCCCTTGAAGGTCGATCCGCCCGTCGCGGCGACGGGGGCGAGGCTTCGCGCATGCGCGGCCGGGCCGAGCGTACGGTTCGTGCCGGCCCCCAGGCGCGGGGC
>JBKPNB010000157.1:0-6243 GCA_046732395.1 Actinomycetota bacterium
GGCATCGCTCGCGCCGCCCCGGCCGGAGGCCGCGATCCGGCGCTCGCCGGCCTCGGCCGCGCGCGCGAGCAGCCGAGCGGTCGCCCTCCGCGAGTCCATCGGGGGCCAGCGCCGCAGCAACTCGGTCTCGAGCCGCACGCCGTCGACCTCGCGGGGCACAGCCCCTGCGACCGCGTCGATCGCCTCCAGGCGATCGGCGCGGACGTCGCAGAGCAGCTCGCCCGCATCCGGGACGACGTTGAACGCATCGCCGCTGCGAATCACGGTCGGCACGGCGGTGACGCGGTTCCCGCCGGCCGGGTCGTGCTGCGCGGCCACCGCCCGAGCCGCGGAGCCGAGGGCGAGCAGCGCGTTCGCCCCACGATCGGGCGCCGAGCCCGAGTGCGCCGCCCGCCCGAATGCCACCACCCTGACCGTGCCGGCGCCCTTGCGCTTGACCACGACCGCCTCCTCGCCGCCGGCAAGCTCGCCGGCCTCGAAGCAGAGGCACGCGTCCCAGTCGGCGAAGCGCGCGAGGTGGGCGAACGGTGCGGTTCGCCACTCCTCATCGCCCACCAGCAGGAGCGCGGCCTCGGCGAAGTGCTCGCGCCGCTCGGCGAGGCCACGAAGGATCGCGAGGGCGAATACGTCGCCGCCCTTCATGTCCACCGAGCCCGAGCCGAGCAGGCGGTCACCATCCCGCGAGAGCGGGCGGTGATGGTCGTGCTGGTGGACGGTGTCGAGATGTCCGAGCAGCAGCACCCGCGCCCGGCCCGCTCCTCGCAGCCGCAGGATGAGGTCGGGCGCGTGGTTCGGCGACGAACACCGGGGCCGCTCGACCGACGCCTCCTCGGGAGCGAGGGCGGCGGCGAGGAGCGCGCACTCCTCGAACCCCGCGAGGTCGCCGCTCGGCGAGGAGACCGCCACCAGCGCCGCGAGGTCGCGCTCGAATCTGGCCGCGATGTGCGCGGCGTGCGCTCTCACCCAGGCGTCCATCGCGTCGAGAGACTACGGTCCGCCGGCTTGGACTACCTCGGCATCGTCGACCGCGGCCGCCCCGCCGGTCGCGGTAAGACCGGCACGCCGCGCGCCACCAATCAATCGTGCCAGCGGTGAGAATTGTCAGCGCGCCACGAGGACTCGCCCGAGACCGGTCGCCGCATACCATCAGCGACGTGAGGAGCGAACCGGCCGAGAGCGGCCGGGCGACGGACGCCGCGGAGTCGAAGGAGTGGGTCGAGCAGCTCCGGCCCGGGCACCCGCGCCGCGAGGAGGCGGTTGGCAAGCTGCGCGACCTGCTCGTGCGGGTTGCATTCCACGAGCTATCGCGGCGCCGGGGGCAGCTGGGATCGATCGCCGGCCCGGAGTACGAGGACCTCGCTCAGCAGGCCGCCGACGATGCCCTGATGAACATCCTGCGAAGGCTCGATGAGTTTCGAGGCGTCAGTCGTTTCACGACCTGGGCGTCCAAGTTCGTGACCTTCGAGATCTCGAGCAAGGTGGCGCGACACGCCTGGCGGCGGCAGCCACCGACCCGCGATGAGCTCGACTGGCATCGGTTGCCCGACTGGCTCGCGCCTCGCCCGGGGGACAGCCTCGAGCAGCGGGAGCAGCTCGAGATCCTGGCGGACGCAATCGGCGAGCTGACCGATCGCCAGCGTCAGGTGTTCGTCGCGATCGTCCTCAACGAGGTTTCGATCGATGTGCTGGCGCTCGAGCTCGGCTCGAATCGCAACGCGATCTACAAGAACCTGTTCGATGCCAGGCGCAGGCTTCGCCGCCGCCTCGCCGCCGCCGGGCACCCCGTGGGCGAAGACAACACGGTCGCGTGACCGATCGCCGCCGTCAACTCGATGAATTGCTGCGCGCGACGGACGGCGACGTCGGCTGCAGCGGGGGCTGGGAGACCCTCGACGCTTACGTGGAGCTGGAACTCGCCGGGAAGGATCCCGCCGCCGAGTTCCCCGGCACGGCCGCCCACATCCAAAGCTGCCCTGGTTGCGCGGCCGATCACCATGGGCTGCTGGAGGCTGCGCGCCGCTTTGGCGGCTTGCTCGTCAACCCCGAGGGCCTCGCCGCCGCCGCCGCGGGCGCTGGCGAGCCTGCTCCGCTCCTCGGCCTCAAGGCACCTGGGCGCCGGCGGTAGGCCCGATCACCACAGTTCACGAACGATTGGAGCAACGATGGGCCTCTCATGGCAGCAAGGGCCGTTCGGCCGCAATCCGAACGGAAGGTTTCTCACATCGACGCCGATGCCCGAGCGGGTGCTGTTCCGGTCGCCTATTTCCCGCTCGGCGACGTAGCCCCCGGGGCGCTGGAGCGCGCCGACCGCGAGAGCACGCACCCGGACCTCGGCAAGACGAGATGGTTCGACGTCGCCGGCGGCGAGGGCCAGCTCGCGCGACGCGGCGCATGGCAGCACGTCGATCCGCCGGCTCAGGCCGCAGCGCTGCGCGACACGGTCGCATTCGCGTGGCGCGCGATGGAGGCCTTCTACGAGGAGGACGAGCGCATCCTCGGCCACGCCGCCGACCCGTATCACCGGATCGACATCAGGGACACCTCGCGTCACCTCGTCGTCCGCCACGGCGATCAACCTGTCGCGGACACCGGTGCCCCCCTCGCCCTCTACGAGTCCGGATTCGCGCCGCGCTGGTACGTGCCCCGCGCAGACGTCGTCGCCAGTGCTCTCCGCCCGGTCGAGGGCCAGACGTTCTGCCCCTACAAGGGCCTGGCGACCTACTACGACGTCGGCGACGCGAGGAACGCGGCGTGGTCGTACCGCGCTCCGTTCGATGAGGTGGCCCGGATCGCCGACCTGGTCTCGTTCGAGCCCGACAAGGTGACGATCACGATCGACGACGAGACGCTCGAGCCCGTCCCGGGCCAGACCGTCCTTCCCCACGGGCCCGACCGCAACCTCAGCGTCGACGAGGTCGGCGGCATCCAGCTCGTCGCGCAGCACACGTCCGACGCGGCGTGAGCATGGCCTCCGGATCGCAGCAAGCTGAATCGATCACGGCGGAGCCCACCGTGGTCGGCACGCTGCTGTCCGTCAACGTCGGCATGCCGAAGGACGTCTCCTGGCGCGGGAAGACGGTGTTCACCGGTGTCTTCAAGGACCCGGTCAGCGGACCTCGCAGGGTCCGCAAGCTCAACGTCGACGGCGACGGTCAGGGCGATCTCGCCGGCCACGGCGGCGAGCAGCGCGCGGTGTTCGTGTACCAGATCGACTCGTATCGCTACTGGGAGAGCGAGCTCGATCGAAGCGACTTCGTCTACGGGCAGTTCGGCGAGAACTTCACCGTCGAGGGCCTGAGCGACGAGGAGGTCTGCATCGGCGACCGCTACCGGATCGGCACGGCCGTTTTCGAGGTCACCCAGCCGCGCGTCACCTGTTACCGCGTCGGGATCCGAATGGACGACCCGCGCATCCCCGCCCTGCTCGTCTCCCACCGCCGCCCCGGCTTCTACCTCCGGGTGCTCGAGGAGGGCGAGGTGGAGGCGGGGGACGAGATCGTCAAGCTCACCCCCGGCCCGGAGGAGATGACGGTCGTCGAGGTCGACGCGCTGCTCTACCTGCCCGGCCACCCGCGCCAGCAGCTGCTGCGCGCGCTCCGGATTCCCGCCCTCAGCCCCGGCTGGCAGGCCTCGCTCCGCGCCCTCCTCGAGGACCGGGCGGGCAGCGGCAACGCGGGCCTGACCGCGACGAGCCCGCCTCCGGCCTGGCCCGGCTTCCGCCGGCTCAACGTCACCGGAATCGAGCCCGAGAGCGAGTCCGTGATCTCCGTCCGCCTCGAGGATCCCGACGGTGCAGCGCTCCCGGCCGCCCAGCCCGGTCAGTACCTGACACTCCGTATCCGCCCGGACGACGCCGGCGGCTCGGTGCTCCGCAACTACTCCATGTCCGGCCCGCCCGACGCCGGCTACTACCGGTTCACCGTGAAGCGCGAGGAGGACGGCGTCGCCAGCGGCTATCTGCACACGCGCCTCCGCGTCGGCGATCAGATCGAGGTCGGGGCGCCGCGCGGCACGTTCATCCTCGACCGGACGGAGGCGCCGGTCCTGTTGATCAGCGCTGGCATCGGCGCCACGCCGGTGCTCGCCATGCTCCACGCGCTCGCGAAGGAGCACTCGGAGCGGGAGATCTGGTGGCTGCATGGCGCGCGCAGCGGCCGCGACCATTCGTTCGCCGGCGAGGCCCGGGGACTCCTCGCCTCCCTGCCGAACGTTCGCGCTCGCGTCTACTACAGCCGGCCCGGTCCGAACGATCGCGAGGGGGCCGACTTCGACAGCGCCGGCCGGCTCTCCGCCGCGCTCGTCGGCGAGCTCGAGCCGCCGCGCGATGCCGAGGCATACCTCTGCGGGCCGACGGCGTTCATGGAGGAGATCAGCGCCGGCCTGGCCGCGATCGGCCTCGACGCCGCGCGCATCCACACAGAGCCGTTCGGACCCGCGCCGGGCCTGACGCCCGGCATCGCGTCGACCCCGGCCCGCGCGCCCCACCGGCCGGCCGGCCGGCCGGGGAGCGGACCGGCGATCGAATTCGCCCGCAGCGACCTCGCGGTCCGCTGGAGCGACGACTACGCGAGCCTCCTCGAGCTCGCCGAGGCCTGCGACGTGCCCGTCCGCTGGTCGTGCCGCACCGGCGTCTGCCACAACTGCGAGACGACGCTCATCGCGGGCGCCGTCGACTACGACCCCGACCCGGTCGAGCCACCGGCGGACGGCAGCGCGCTCATCTGCTGCTCGCGACCGCACGCGGACGTGGTCCTCGATCTCTGAGTCGCGCAGCGGGGGCGCGAAGGGAGGCC
Source organism: Actinomycetota bacterium (assembly GCA_046732395.1). Classification (GTDB taxonomy): domain Bacteria; phylum Actinomycetota; class Thermoleophilia; order Solirubrobacterales; family 70-9; genus JAWVFM01. Next base: position 4,794 of record JBKPNB010000157.1, read on the forward strand.
GCGTCGACCGACCTCTACGCCACGCCTCGGCCGCGGCCCGCCACGCGAGGCCCTGGACGAAGGGGTCGAGCAGCAGCTCGACCCGACGATCGGCGTCGCCGATCGCGTAGTGGTCGGCGACGGCGACCATGTTCGGGAACCGGTCGGCGGGCAGCGACGCGACGTAGTCGCGCACCATCCTCGCCATCTCATCCGTCCACGCTGACGGCCGGTCGGCGGGTGGCTTCCCGCCCTCGCCGGTCCCGTCCATCGTGAGGCGACGAGGACCTTGTGGTCGCGCGTACTCATCGGGTTCGTTCTCCTTTCGGGGATTGGCGAAATGGGGTTTTCCGGGTGCGTGTGCGGGCTGCCAGCCGGCGGTCTGCGAAAGCCCTTCGGCACCCTCCTGCCGGAGATACACTGCGCGGGCGCTGTAGGCGAGAGAACAGGGAGGCCGTCGTCCAGGTGCACGACGCGTGGAACCGCCAGGACTTCGATTGCCGCGCGTGATCCACGGGGCTGAACGAAAGCTATGGCCCGCGCCGGTCGAAGGTCATCCGACCCCGGGAATGCAGATCCGGGGCTGGATGGGCCCGGCCGGACTGAAGTGGCTCGGCAGGCAGGCCGCGGAGATGCGAAGCGTCGTCGAGGTCGGAAGCCTGCGCGGTCGCACCTCATTTGCGCTGCTCACAGCCTGCAAGGGCCCCGTCTACTGCATCGATCCTTGGCCCAGGAACTACGAGGCATTCATGAGGAATTGCGGCCACTTCACGAACTTGGTCGCGATCAGGGAGTCGTCCCCAGAGGCTGCTGCGCTCGTTCCGGACGACGTCGACATGGTGTTCCTCGACGGCGATCACGAATACGAGGCAGTCGTCGCGGACATCGCCGCCTGGCTGCCCAAGACGCGAAAAATGCTCTGCGGCCACGACTACAACCACCCGAAATTTCCGGGCGTCGCCAAGGCGGTCGACGAGATCTTCGGCGACCGGGTCGCCCTCCCCACGGGCTCCATTTGGACGGTTCCGCTCAGTCGCGGTTGACCACTTGAGCTAGGTCGAAGAGCTACCGACCCTCCCGGAAGCCGATGCCGCAAATGCGGGCACTCGCGTACGCCGCGGCGAACCGGCCTGCCGCAGCTGGCCTTCATCGATCGCCGCGCCTCCCGGGCCGCCCTCGCTGTCTTCGAGGTCTAGCTGTCCCTCGACGTAAAGGCGGAGCTGCTCGGGATGAGCGAGTGAGTCCGCGGTCAACAGCGCGGTTCAGCGGGCGCGGACCCGGCCACGGCGCCGATCGCGATGATCGGCCGGCAGGCCGTCCCCGCGGCGGCGACCTGATCGGTGCGAGAGCCTCTAGGCGAGGCCGTCGCGGAAGCCCTCGCGGTAGCTCGGGTAGCGCGGCTGCCAGCCGAGCTCGCGCTTCGCCTTGGCATTCGAGGTCCCGCGAATCTCGGTCATCATCGAGACCGCGA
>JBKPNB010000158.1:0-5425 GCA_046732395.1 Actinomycetota bacterium
CCAACGCCCTGTGCGACCTGGCCGACGTCCTGGCCGAGGCCCTGTCCGAGCTGGCCCACACCCTGTCCCAGTCCTTGCCCGAGCTGGCCGACGTCCTGGCCGAGCTGTCCGACCGCACCCTCCGGCCCGAGCGCCTGCCCCGCCGCGTCCGTCAGTCCACCGGCCGCCTGGCTGACCGCGCCGCCCGGCTGCACCGCCTGCTGCGCCGCCTGGCCGACATCGTCCAGTGTCTGGCTGACGGCACCGCCCGGCCCGAGCGCCTGTTTCCCAAGGTCCCCAATATCGCCGACGGCGTCGTCGACCGTCTTGGCGACGCTCTCGAGGATCTGCGGGTTGCGATCGAGCGTCGTCAGCGCGCGGTCGAGGATCTCGTACAGCTGCTCCAGGCGCACGGTCAGCTGCGCCTGCACCTCGACGCCCTTGATGTCCACCTCGACCTTGCCCAGGGAACAATGCACGCCCGCCACGACCTGGAGCAGGTTGCCGAGCTTCGCCCGCAGCGCCAGGTGCGCCTCCAGCTGCTCGACGTCGACGTAGATCTCGTCGACCTTGACCTTGCGGATGTCGACGCAGACGTCCGGGTCGCCCGAAGGCGAGCGCCCCTCGAGCTGCTCGCTGCTCATCTGGCTCGGGTCCTTCGCCCGCGAGACAGCCGACCGCCCCTCGCTCTTCGACCGACTCCCGTTGCCGCTCTTCGATCCACTCGATGATCGTTTGCTTGCCGGCATGCCTCGCTCCCTCCACAGCTGTTTCCGCGGGACCTGCCCAGTCCGGCGCCTGCGAAACCGAAAGATTGCTGCCGCCGCGCGCATCCGCGGCTCGCTGCCTCTGCCACGAACGACCGGAGGTCGAGCGGAGTGGTCATTTTGGAGACAGCTATCGGCCGCGCTCAAAGTCACCCGGGCATGGTGCGTACGAATAGCTAGGCACGGTCGAAGCTCCAGAGAGAGCACGGAGGAGTCGACCGGGGCCGACTCCTCCACACACTTCGGTGTTACCTCGTCAGAAGCCGCAGTAAGGCCCGGGAGCGTCGAGCTCACCGCGAAACGCGCCGCCGACGGGCGCGACGATCACGCTCACGTCCTGTGCTGGCTGGCCGCTCTCGTTCCGCACGATGTGTCCGCGCCCGTTGTCGACGAACCCGTGGCCGGCGGATACGACGTGCCCGCTGCAGGTCGGGTCGTCGTATTCGTAGTACGTGAGCTGGCCCTGCGTCACAGTGATGAAGACGGGGCCGGGGTGGCTATGCCATCCGGTCGTCGACCCTACGGCGTAGTCGTGCCTTCGTACTACGAAATCCACCGGCGACTTCGCCTTGGCCTTGAAATCCACCGGCGAACCTGGCGGCGACTTCACCTTGAAGGCGTCGTAGGTTCCACGCGCGAGGACGGTCGGCGTGACCCCCGAGGGCGGCGACGCCATCGTGATGCCGACAGAGGCGGCAAGCGCGAGCAGCGTCATCGCCGCCAGTAGCGACAGCCTTCGCTTCATGGCAACTCCTTTCTCGACGAGACCCCCTCGACGACGCGGATTGAGTCGAGGTCAGCACGCGCGGCGGCGAGCACGGCATCCCGACCCGAGGGAGCGTCGAAGAGGAAGAAACAGATCTCGTCCTCGGGAACGTAGATCGAGCGTTCGAAGCGGACGCGCGACGTGCCCTTCGTCAGCTCCTCTGCGGCCGAGCGTGCCCGCCGGTCCCGGGCGGCCCGCTCTCCAGCGTGGCCACGAGCGAGATAGGTCTCCACGAGGTAGCTCGGCACGCATTCGACGCTAGAGCCGCGTCGACACCGAGAAAAGGTAAGAACGTCGTGACTTTGCCCCCAACGCCCGTGCTGTTATGACAACCGGCGAGCTAGCTCGGTACGTGAGCGCACGCCGAGCTTCGTGTACACGCGCGTCAAGTGGCCCGCGACTGTCCGCTCGCCGAGGAAGAGCTGGGCGGCCACCTCGCGGTTCGTGCGACCGGCGGCGACAAGGGCCGCGACGCGCCGCTCGGCCGCGGTCAACCCGTCCTCGCGCTTGCGCCCGCCGATTCGTCCGAGCTCGTCACGCGCTCTCTCGACCCAGGTCGCCGCTCCCAGATCCTCGAAGCCCGCTAGCGCGGCGCCGATCGCGTCGCGGGCGGCGCGCTTTTGCCGTGCGCGTCTGAGGATCACGCCCAGCGCGAGCAGCGCGCGAGCGCGTCCGAAGACATCGCCGACCTCGTGGTGCCGCGCGACCGCCTGTTCCAACAACGAGGTCGCTTCGTCTACAGCCTCCCGCGCCGCAGCGAGCAGACCGCGGCAGCGCGTCACGTGGGCGAGCACCCGATCGCGGCCGAGCCGCGTCGCATCGGCTTCCCAGCGGTCGATGACGCGTACCGCCTGGTCGACCCGGCCGAGCTCGAGAAGTGCCTCTGCGTAATCCGCCGTCCACGGTCGCGCGTCCGGCGAACCCCAGCCCAGAACCTGCGCCTGCCGATCGGCCTTTTCGAGGCAGTCGGTGCCCGTCGCCGCGTCTCCGCTCCACAGAGCGACGAGTCCCGGCACCGCCTGCAGCAGGGGTGGATAGAAGCCGATCTGCTCCTCGCAGAGCTCCAGGCCTCGCTCAGCTTCCTGCCGAGCGACCTCGAGCTGCCCGCGGTGCGCGGCAACCCAAGCGCTCGGAATGTAGTCCTGGTTCTTCTCGACGCCGTACTGGAGACCGATGTCGCGGGCGCGAGCTGCGTGGGCCGCCGCGATCTCCCAGCGCCCTGCCCAAAGCTCGAGCCACGAGAGCTCCCGGAGCACCTGCGCGTCGAACAGCTCGTCGCGCTCCTGCCACTCTCGGTGCTCCTGTTCCAGCCGCAGGCGCGCTGCGTCGATGCCGCTCGCGTCGATGAGCATCCCCCAGACGAGAACGTTCGCCTCCCGCAGCAGGCACGCGTCGCCGCTAGCGATGGCAAGATCGAGCGCCCGCGCCCTGTATCCCGGCGTCTTCGCGTCGCCCACCATGCCCCCGAGCCAGCTCAGCTGTGCGAGTGCCTCGAAGCGGAGGACATCGTCGTCGATGCGGTCGGCGAGCACTAGTGCGGCATGGGTGCCGTCGCGAGCCCTCGCGAAGCCCTTCCTGAAGCGTTCCGCCGCCGCGAGGCGGATGTGGATGAGCGCTTCGAGCCGCGGATCCGACGCCGCCTCGGATACGGCTTCCTCGAGGAGCGGAACGGCGAGGTTGTCGTGGTGGAACTCGGCAAGGAGGACGAGCGCCTCGGCGCGCAGCGGGCCGCGCGTCCTGGCGAGCAGATCGGTGGCGATTGATCGCGCGCGCGTCCACTCTCCGGCGGCGAGGTGCGCATGCGCAGCGGCGAGCGCTCGTCGATGACGCTCATCAGCCTGGTCGCGCGGCGTCAGACGAAGCGCCTGCTCTGCAAGCTCGGCTGTCGCCGCCGGTGCGCCCCGATCGTTTGCGAGCGTGGCGGCGTCATCGAGCAGACGTGCAACGTCGGCGTCAGGCGTGTCGGTCGAGAGCGCGAGGTGACGGGCGCGAAGCACCGGCTCTTGGGCGACCTCCGCGATACGCGCGTGGACGGCCCGCCGCTGTTCGCCGAGACCGTCGTAGAGAACCGACGACAGCAACGGGTGGGTGAAGCGGATCATCCCATTCTCACGCTCGATCACGCGCGCGGCCGCGGCCGCGTCGAGCGCGTCCGTAGCAACGCCCGCGCACTTCAGCAGAGACTCCGACGCGGTGCCCACGGCAGCCGCGAGTGCAAGCGCTTCGCGAACGGTGGCAGGGAGCGCCGAGATCCTCGCCCCCACCGCCTCTTCCACCGTCTCGGGGACGGGAAGCGGCTGAAGCGGATCGACGTCCGCAGGGAGAACGCTGGCCAGTTCCAGTGCGAAAAACGGATTCCCGCCCGACCGCTCGTGAATGCGGAGTAACGTCTGGCGCGGGAACGACCTCTGCAGCCGATCGCGCAAGAAGCGATGGAGCGCGCCCGCGCTCAATGGGCCCACGAAAAACCGCCGGAGGCGGTCCAGAGGCAACGCTCGTTCGAGTTCCGACTGGTGCACGCCCTCGAGCAGCCGGCGCGCAAGCAGAAGGACGATCGGGCTCGCGTCGAGCCGCCGCAGAGCGAATCCGAGCGCACGCGACGACGACGGGTCGAGCCACTGAACGTCGTCGACCGCGATCAGAGTCGGTCCGCGTTCGCTCAGAAGCTGTAGCGCATCGTGCACTGCGACGGCAAGCGTCCGGCGATCAACCGGATCGCCTGCTGCCTCCTCCCGGAGCAGGGCGACCTGGAGCGCGCGCCGCCTCGGCGTCAACAGTCCAGGCAGCACCTCGTTGACGACCCCCTCGAGGAGATCTCCGAGCCCCACGTTTCCGAGGCCGCGCTCCGCCTCGGCGGGCCGCGACGAAAGGACCGTCAAGCCCAGTGCACGGGCGTGCTCGACGCCTGCTCCCCACAACGTCGTCTTTCCGACCCCGGCTTCGCCCTCGAGCAGGAGTGCAGCGGCCCCTCCCTCCATCTCGTCGATGAAGGCGTTAACGGAGGCGAGTTCGGCCTCTCTCCCGACAATCTCGAACGCCACAGCCACGACGGATCGTGACAGAGGTCGCGAGGAAAGCAACCTCGCTAGGGCCGGTCCATCCGATTAGGGTCGCTCCATCGGATGTCGGAAAGGGAGGAAGGAATGGCCGGATCCGAAACAGTCAACTAGAGGCGAGCCATGGCGATCGACCGAACCGTCGTCGACCGTGGGGAGGGGCCCGTGGTCGTCCTCACGCACGGCACGCTCATGGACTACACGATGTTCGCGCCGCAGATCGAGGCGTTGGAGGATCGGTATCGGATCATCGCGTACAACCATCGGGCGAGGACGGATCGCTGGGCCGAGACGTACGACCTGGGCGACCTCGCGGAGGATTGCCGCCAAATCCTTGACGAGCGAGGGATCGAGAGATGCGTCCTCGGCGGTATGTCGATGGGCGGGTTCATGGCCTTCGAGTTTGCTCGGATGTGGCCCGAGCGACTGCACGGGTTGATCCTGATCGACACGAAGGCTGCGCCGTTCGACCGCAAACAGCAGGAGAACGTCCTGCGGGACTACGCCAAGGCCAACGTTGACGGTTTGCTCCCGCACGATGTCGCCGCGGTCGCCGTCGCCCGATGCTTCGGGGCGACGACGATCGAGCGGAATCCGCAGCTCGTGGCCCACTGGAACGCCCGGTGGCGCAACCTCCCCGCCCGCGGCGTCTACAACGAGGTGCTGTCGTGGGTCGGCAAGGCGGACAACCGCCCTGACCTCGCGAACATCGAGGTGCCGGCACTGGTCCTCCACGGGGAAGAAGACTCGATTTTTCCCGTGCGCATTGCCGAGGAGCTCGAAGCTGGGATTCCAAACGCGCGACTTGTCGCGATTCCTCTCGCAGGACATACGGCGAACTTGGAGCAGCCGGAGGT
>JBKPNB010000159.1:0-3781 GCA_046732395.1 Actinomycetota bacterium
GATCCGGACCCTCCCTGCGGAACGCCGTGGTCGCGGTGTTCGGCGACTCGGTTGCCGAGGAGCTTCGGCCGTGGCTTCGGGCGGCCGCGCTCCACGCCGGCGCCAGGCGGCTCGTCGACGCCGCGATCGCCGGCTGCGGCGTCGTTACGATGACCCAGGCCGACGCCGCCGGAAGCGTGGTCTCGTGGCAGCCGACCTGCGAGGAGATCGCTGCCGACGAGCGCGAGGTGATCGCGCGCGAGAAACCGGACGCCGTCATCTGGTTCAGCGGCACCGAGAACGAGCCGATGTTGATTGGAGGGACGTCGTACCCGCCGGGGAGCCCCGAGCATCGGCGCGCGTTGCGGCGGGCGATGATCGCGGCACATCAGCGGCTCACCGCCGACGGCGCCCACCTCTACCTGGTGGAGGTGCCGCCGCACGCACCGCCGCCGGCCGGGTGTGCGAGCGTGGACGCGAATCCACAGTGCGCGGTCAATGCCACCTTCAACTCCACCGTGCCATACGTGAACGCCCAACTGCGCTGGCTCGCCCGGCGCTTCGACGACACGAGCCTGAGCTCGGTCGACGGCGTGATCTGCCCCGGCGGGGCGCCCTGCCCGGCGACGATCGATGGCGTCGCGGTGCGCCCCGACGGCACCCACTATTCCGATGTGTTCGCTCCCCGGGTTGCGAGGGCGCTGCTCGCGTCGGTCGATGCGAGGTAGCGATCGATGTCGCCGCTGAGGGTGCGGCCGCTGACGCCCGAACTGTGGCCGGCGCTCGAGGATCTGTTCGGCCCCGCCGGCGCCTCGAACGGCTGCTGGTGCATGTACTGGCGGATCGGCGCCGCGTACAAGAAGCGGCCCCGCGCGCGCAACAAGGCGGCGCTGCGCGCGCTGGCGAGGCGGGGACCGCCGCCGGGCCTGCTCGCGCTCGACGGCGATCTCGCCGTCGGCTGGTGCCAGCTCACCCCGCGGGGGGAGCTTCCCTGGCTCGAGCGCGCGCCGCACGTGCGCCCGCCTGGAGACGACGAGTCGGTGTGGGCGCTCTCGTGCTTCTACGTCCGCCGCGGCCACCGGCGGCAGGGCGTCGTCGCCGACCTGATCGACGCCGCGCTGCGGGCCGCGAAGGAGGCCGGCGCGTCGGCACTCGAGGCCTACCCGGTCGACACCGCGACGCCCGGCGCCACGTCGAACACCTTCACCGGCACCGCTTCCACCTTCGCCCGGGCTGGATTCGAGACGCTGGCCAGCCGCTCGGCCGGACGGCGGATCGTCCGCCACGACCTGCGGCGAATCCCCTGCTCGACGAGATCGTGATTCATCTCGCCCCCGTGCTGCTCGGCGGCGGCGTCCGCCTCTACGGCGGCGACGGCCAACGACCGATCGAGCTGGAGCGCGTCGCGCTTGGCGAGGCGGAGCAGCTGACCGATCTTCGCTTTCGCGTCTCGGTTTCTTGACCGGCGCGCGCCTAGCCGAGTTCAGCTGAGCTCGGCAGCGGCAGCGGCATGGGCGGTCGCCCGGCCCGTCGTCGCCTTCCCTGCCTCGATGCCCTCGCTAGTCCGCCTGGAGCCCGCTCGATCGCCGCCCGCTCGCCGGCGCAGCCACCGCGCCGCCAGCAATGGCGGGGCGGCGAGGATCGCCAGGGCGATGCCGACGACGAGGAACGGCAGCAGGGCGACCACGGTCAGGGCGATCAGCGGGATCGCGAGCGGGAAGAGGGCGAAGGTGAGCACCCCCGCCGCCCGTCAGGGCCCCCGAGACGCCCTAGAGGACGCCGATCGATCGCCCGCTCATGCTCGCCTCCGGACCGCTGCCCGGCCGGTCGCGCGGGGACCGGGGTTCGCGCTCTCGCTCGTCCGTCGGTCGGCCGAGCCGTAGGCGGCGGCGAACCCCTGGCGCCAGCTCGGGTAGCGGAGCGTCCAGCCGAGCTCGCGCTTGGCCTTCGCGTTCGAGGCGCCGCGGGACTCGGTGGCCATCATCACCACTGCCTCGCCCGCGAACAGCCGAGCGAGCCAGCGGGGGAGGTGGCGGGGCGGCTTCGCGCCGAGCACCTTCGCCAGCACCGGCAGCCATTCGCGCATCGGCGCCGGCTCGTCGTCGACGACGTTGTAGACGCCGGAGCCGCCCCGCTCGAGGGCGAGCACGGTCGCCGCCGCCGCGTCCTCGAGGTGGATGAATGACGTGACGCCGGCGCCGCCGCCGACGATCGGGAACAGGCGCCTGCGGACCACCTGGACCATCCCATCGTCATCGGCGCCGTCTCCACGACATGTTCGGCGTCCCGTTCGACGAGAACCGGCCGATCGTCGACCGCTCCCCTGATTGCGGTCCTCGACCCGGACGTCGTCCTGCGGGCCGACGCCGGCGCCGCGGCTCGACCTGACCGTGCTCGACGGCTGAGTGGCTTCAGGTGAGCGCGCGGGCCGCGGCGGTCGTCGCGGCGGCGACGATGATCACCACGGTCATCGGCGCGCGCGCTGCGATCGCGACTCCGGCCGCGCCGAGCCCGACCAGCCGCTCGTCGAAGGTGAGGCCGCTGCCGCGGCCCGCGACGGCCTCGTAGACGACGAGGCCGGTGAGGACCGCCGGCGCGACGAGCGAGATCACGCGCAGCGCCCGCTCCGACGGCTCGCGCCCGCCGAGGGCCAGCGGCCCGGACGCCTTGAGGGCGGCGTTGGCGACGGAGAGAGCGGCGATGACGGCCCAGATCAACGGCGGAGCCCCAGCAGCGCGGCGGCGGATGCGGCGATCACCGGGACGCCGGGGGGCGCGAACGTCATCAGCGCCAGCGCGATGACGGCGGCAACGGCGACCACCGTGCGCGCCCGCGGCGTGCGCGCCTCCTCGACGAGCAGCAGCAGGTAGAAGGCGGGGAAGATCGCGTCGAGGCCGAGCTTCGACGGGTCGCCGAGCACGTCGCCGGCGAGGACTCCGGCCAGCGTCCCGCTCACCCAGCCAACGCCCTGGACGAGCGTCGCGCCGAGCATCACGCCGCGGTCGAAGGTGCCGTCGCCGCGGTCGGCGAGGACGAACGGAGCGTCGACGATGCCCTGCGCCTCCGCAGCCCTCCGCGCCCGCCCGCCCCGCAGCGAGGGCGTGGCGGCGAGGCTCATCGGCACCCAGCGCGCGTTCATCAGCAGCCCCGCGGCGATCGCGGCGCCGGCGGTACCCGAGGCCTGGAGGACGCTGAGCGCCGCGAACTGCGCGCCGCCGCTGAAGACCACCACTGACATCACGACCGGCGCCACCGGGCCCATCAGCGGTTTCGCGAGGACGCCGAACGAGATGCCGAGGGCCGCCGTCGGCACGAACAGGGGGATGCCGTAGCGCAGTCCGTCGCGGATCCTTGTCTCGGTCACCCGCATGTCTTACCATTGTGTGCCCTCAAGTGGTAAGGACTACACCGGACAACATCCATCTGTGGGGCGGATCACTGTGTCTGGATTTCGCCAACACGGTCGACTGGGATGCCGAGTTCGGCTACACGGCGCCGGAGCGAACCGACGTGCTGGTGAGCGGCCCTTGGGTCGGCCGCTGGGCGCGGCGGGTCGGGATCCCGGGCCGCGGGCGCATCTCCGCGGCGGAGGTCGAGCGGCTCCGGGAGCTGCGGCTCGTCATCCACCGGGTGTTCTCGCTGCCGGCCCCGCTCGCCCCCGATCTCGAGGCGCTGCGCGACGCGGTCTCCAAAGGGATGGGGGCCGCGTCGGTGCGGCCCGCGGCGCCGGGCCGACCGGCGCGGGGGGCGGCGAGCGGAGGCGGGCCTCCGGCGATCGCCCCCACCTGGGCCGGCTCGGACG
>JBKPNB010000160.1:0-8960 GCA_046732395.1 Actinomycetota bacterium
CCTGCGGCAGTACATGCTGCGCGAGACGCGGGTGCTCGACACGTGGCAGAAGGTGCGCGGCCACATCGCCGCCAGGAGCGATCCGCTGTACACGGCTCCGCGAGCAACAAGTTTCTCCAGATCGTGGTCTGCCTCACGCCGTTCGACGGCTTCAGCAAGAACCTCGTCGGCATAAGCAAGCGCAACAACGCGCACTGGGACCCCGACTCCGGGCCGCCGCTCGGGCGCGCAGCGCGGGTCGGCGAGCTCCAGCCCCACCCCGACCAAATTACGGGGGAATCCGTCTTCGCGGCGGCGGGCAAGAGTTTCCCGCTCGATCCCGACGAGACCGACCCCAGCAAGGCGGCGACGGGGACGTTTCTCGAGCGGGCGTGCTCGAACGGCGAGTTCCTCGATGGGGTCATCGAGTCGACGATCGACGAGATCAAGGAGTTCGTCGAGCATCCGAGCGCCGCGGTGCCGGCCGGGATCGCGGCGGTGGCGGCGGCCGGCGGCGGCGCCGGGCTGCTGACCCTACTCGAGGCTCTCCTGGCCGTCGTCGGGGTGCTTGCCCTGTTGCTGGCCGATCTACGGGCCTCGGGCGAAGACCACCGGGAGGGGCAGGTGCTCGACCAGGTCAGGAGGAAGCTGCTCGGCTTCACCGACCCGGCGAAGCACCAGGCCGGGCTCTTTGCCTGGCACCTGGTCGGCTACAAGGCGTTCAGGAGTCAGCAGGGGCCGATCGATTGGACCGCGATCAGCTATGCCGTCATGGATGGGCACGACTATCGCGACCAAAGCTGCAATGTCAACGCCGACTCGATCGAGGTGTTCTTCGAAGCCACGGACCCGATGCTGATCGCGTTCATCGACGCGCTCATCGCCTTCGAGATACGCCAGGAGTACGCGGGCAAGGCGTTCCTCGGCTACGCCTCGCTGCGCTTCACGGGCAAGACGCGCCGCCCTCCTCGGCCCCGAGCGCTGGAATCGGACCTGTGTCGTCGAGGTGGCTGGCCTTAAAGACGTCGCGGGGACGTCGGACCTGGTCGATTTCGCAATCGCGCTGAGCCGCGACCGCAACTTCAGCGGGGTGCTGCACTGGGGCCAGCGCAACGAGTCGGATCGCTCGGATATCGAATGGCGGTTCGGCGATCCGGACGACCCGCGCAACGGCGACCTCGGCCGCTGGCGGGACGCGCTCAAGCGCCTCAGCGGCGATTCCAGTGCCTTCAGCTCCGCCTTCACCCGGCGCACCGGACTCGAGGTCAGCTGACGATGGCCGAGGATGGCATCTTTCACGGGCCGTTCGTCGTCAGCGTCATCCACGTGGCCTCACCGCGGGAGCAGCGTCTCGTCGTTCGCGGGTCAGACACCAGCGACGACTTTTACCGCGCGGTCCTCGGGCTGTCGATCGCGGTATCCGGTGAGACCTGGAGGCTGGACCTGGAATGGGACGCGTTCGAGGTTGGGTTCACATTCAGCCTCGTGAAGCAGTCGGTGGCGTTCGACGTCGACGCCGGCCTGGTCTACACGCTGCGCGCTCTTAACGGGCTACCCACCGCCCCGATCCCGCCGTTCGACGACCTGAATCGTGACCGTCGCCTCCACGGACCCGGCCCTGAACCCCATGCACCCGCATGCCCCTCCGCCGGACTTTTCGCTCCCGGAGGGCAGCGCGCGGGAGCCACCCGCACCCGAGCAATGGACTGCCGCAAGCGCTCGGTGTTGGTCGCATCGGAGCGAGGCCGAGACGAAAGACGAGCTGGCTCGGCGCTCGACGGTACGGCAAGACCGGCGTTTTTGCGGTCGTTCACGACACTCGAGTGGCGCGACGGAGCCTCGCTCGTCCCGCCAGAGCTCATGCGGACGCGGCTGTCCCTGGAGACGATCACGCCCCCGCGTGCGCGACCACTACGACGAGTGTCCTATTCCTGTCCACTGCCAGGAAGCTAGACCTGGTGCGCGGCCACACGGCCGGTCCCGACCCGCTCGGCCTTGACGGTGAGGCCCGCGCCGACGTACAGGGGCGGATCCGGGGGCACGCTGCAGGGGCCGGCGCAGCTGAGGTTGCGGACGCCGCCGAACAGGCGCTGGGTCGAGCGCCCCGCGGCCGCGTCCGCCGACGTCAGGACGAGCGCCGCGATCGCCGCCACCGCCAGACCCTTTCGCATCGGCCCGAGGTTACGCCGCCTCGACGCGCCGGGGGCGACTCTCCCGGCAAGCACCTAGGATCACGTTTCGCAGCGAGGAGGAGGTAGCCGATGAGCACGGAGCAGGCGCAGGCGATCGCCACGGACCGGACGATGTCCGACCTCGCCGAGCGCGCCGCTGCGGAGCACGGCTCGAAGCCCGCGATCCGTCATCGCGAGGGCGAGGGGTGGCGCGCGGTCGGCTTCGACCAGCTGGTTCGGACCGTCGACGAGCTCGCGCGCGGGCTGCTCGCCCTCGGGATCGAGTCCGGCGACCGCGTCTGCATCCTCGCCAACACCCGTCCGGAGTGGACCTACGCAAGTCTCGCGATCTCGCGGGCGGGCGGTGTCGTCGTCCCCATCTACCCCACCAACTCGCCCGAGGAGTGCGAGTGGGTCGCGGGCAACTCCGAGGCGCGCGCGGTCTTCTGCGAGGACGGCGATCAGCTGGCGAAGGTCGAGCGGGTCCGCGCCAACCTCCCCGCGCTCGAGCATCTGGTCGCGTTCGAGCCCGCCGACGGCGCCCTCTCCCTCGACGAGCTCCGCGAACGGGGGGCCGCCGCCGACGCCGGCGAGCTCCGTCGCCGTGCCGAGGCCGTCGCCCCGGACGACGCCTACACCTTCGTCTACACGTCGGGGACCACCGGCCCGCCGAAGGGATGCGTGATCACCCACCGCAACGCGGCGGCGGTCTGCTCGATCACCCGCGAGGTCGACCTGCTCTCGACCGAGGGGGACGAGGCCTACCTCTACCTCCCGCTGGCCCACGTGTTCGCGATGGTGACGATGCTGGGGGCGATCGAGGTCGGCGCCGCGCTGACGTTCTTCGGCGGCGACACGAGGCGGATCATCGAGGAGCTCGGCGAGGCGAAGCCCACCTATCTACCGTCGGTGCCGAGGATCTTCGAGAAGCTCTACGCGCTCGCCACCGCCCAGCTCGAGAAGTCCTCGCCCGAGGAGCGGAAGCAGTTCGAGCGGGCCGTCGATCTCGGCGTCGAGGTCCACTCGCGCGAGGCCCGCGGCGAGGAGGTGCCCGAGGAGATGAGGACCGCGCTCGAACCCGCCGACGAGCGGATCTTCAAGCACGTTCGGAGGCTGTTCGGGGACAGGCTGCGGTTCGCGGTCTCCGGCGCGGCGCCGATCGCGGCCGAGATCCTGCGGTTCTTCTTCGCGGCCGGGGTGCCGGTGCTCGAGGGCTGGGGGATGACCGAGACCTGCGCGGTCGGGACACTCAACCTTCCCGACGCCCTCAAGTTCGGCTCGATCGGCCGTCCGCTCCCGAGCGTCGAGGTCCGGACCTCGGGCGAGGGCGAGATCCAGGTTCGCGGCCCGGTCGTCTTCCGCGAGTATTGGCGGAACCCAGAGGCAACGGCCGAGACGTTCACCGACGACGGCTGGTTTCGCACAGGCGATCTCGGCGAGGTCGACGACGAGGGCTACGTGCGGATCACGGGCCGGGCGAAGGACATCATCATCACCGCGGGCGGCAAGAACCTGACCCCGGCGAACCTCGAGAACGACCTCCAGCAGTCACGCTGGATCTCGCGCGCGGTGATGTACGGCGACCGCCGCCCCTACCCGGTCGTGCTGATCACGCTGGATCACGAGGAGCTCGAGCCGTGGGCGAACGAGCGCGGGCTCTCGACCGAGCCCACCGAGCTCGCCCGCGACGAGCAGGTCCGCGAGCTGATCCAGGCCGAGCTCGATCGTGTCAACGCCCGCTACGCGCAGGTCGAGCAGATCAAGCGGTTCGCGGTCCTCGACCACGACTTCTCGCAGGATGAGGGCGAGCTGACGCCGACGCTGAAGCTCAAGCGCAACGTGGTCTACGACCGCTACGCGGAGGAGTTCGACGCGCTCTACGCCAAGTAGTTAGCGCCGATCGCCCTAGCCGCTCTCTACGGGGCGGGCCTCGGCGAGCGTCGGGCCGAGCGCCTCGAGCCGCCCGAGCACCCGGCGCCGCCCCAGAGGCATCCTCGGGGCCGCGCTCCGTCAGCCGCACCCGCCCATCGGTGAGCTCCCAGCGGGTGCGGAGGTCGGCGAGGTGCTCGAAGACCGCCGCCGGCGGCGCTGCGACGACGCCGGCAGCCCCGATCGCAGGGGGCGTCACGTCGCCGGGGCAGGCGCCTCGCCCGGCTCCTCGGTGGCGGCCCCGGCGAGGACCCCGAGGATCCCGAGCACCAGGTGGAGGACGTTGTCGGCGGTGTTGATCGGGACCACGGTGAGGATCGCGTCGCCGCTGCCGATGATGAAGCCCCAGACGGCGACGGCGATGTAGACGAGCCCGAGGCCGAACGCGTAGACCCTCGCCGCGTACCCCGCAGCGAGCAGGCCGAGCGCACCGGTCACGAGGTGGACGATGTTGTGCCAGCCGTTGACGGCAAGGATCCCGAACACCTTGACCGTGGTGTCGTGCCCGAACACGTCGTTGCCGGAACCGAAGTGGCCGTTGTAAAAGAAGCCGATGATCCCGGCGACGACGAGCACCGAGCCGACCACGACCGCATAGAGCCTCGCTGGACTCGCGTTCTCCATCGACGTACCTCCTTAGCCTCTCCGAGCCCGGCTGGCGTCCCCCGGCGACTCCTCGATCTGGAGCAGGAGCGGCTCCTCGTGCTCCATCTGGAGGGTGGTGTGGCCGATCGCGAAGCGATCGTGAAGGAGGCGCTCGAGGCGGCGGCGGGCGTCGTGGCAGTCGGTGTCGCGGGTGACTCGAACGTGGGCCGAGAGCGCCGGGAACTGCGAGGTCACCTCCCAGACGTGGAGGTCGTGGACTTCGACCACCCCCGGCTCGGCGACGAGCGCCCGGCCGATCTCGCCGGGGTCGAGCCCCGACGGCGCCGCCTCCATGAAGACCCGGCCCGAGGCCCGCAGCAGGATCCAGGCGGAGTGGAGCATGAGGACGACGACGGCGACCGAGGCGATCGAGTCGGCGCGATCGAAGCCGGTGGCGAGGATGACGATCGCGGCGAGCGCGGTGGCGATGAACGCGTAGAGGTCGGTGAGGAGGTGCCGGTAGGAGCCCTCGACGTTGAGGCTGCGGCGACCGGCGCCGGCCAGGATCCAGGTGGCGGCGAGGTTGACGGCGATGCCGGCGAGGGCGACGGCGAGGACGAGCCCGCCCTCCACATCGGGGGGATCGATCAGGCGGCGGACCGCGCCGTAGAGGACGAAGGCGCAGATGACGAGGAGCGTCACCCCGTTGACCTGCGCCGAGAGGATCTCCGCGCGGCGCAGCCCGAAGGTGAAGGCCCCGCGCGCGGGGCGCCGCGCAAGGCCGGCGGCGGCGAGCGAGAGACCGAGCGCCGAGGCGTCGGTGAGCATGTGGCCGGCGTCCGAGAAGAGGGCGAGAGAGCTGGCGACGATCCCCGCGGCGACCTCGGCGCACATGAAGGCGACGATCAGGCCCAGCGCCGCGGCGAGGCGCGTGCGATCGGCCTCGGCGCGGTGCAGGTGACCGGCCTCCATCCCCGTCAAGCATAGGCACGGCGGTCGGAGGTTTCGCACCGCCGGGACGGCGGTCGAGGCGAGCGACGGCGCCGACGCGATCCTCACCGTCCTCGCCGACGCCGACGCCGTCGAGGCGGCGATGACCGGCGCCGACGGCGGCCTCGCCGGGGCCGCGAGGAGCGCGATCTGGGTCCAGGCGAGCACGGTCGGGCTCGCGGGCACGGAGCGGCTCGCCGCGCTCGCCGACGAGCACGACCTCGTCTTCGTCGACGCGCCGGTGCTGGGGACGAAGCAGCCGGCCGAGCAGGGCAAGCTGATCGTCCTCGCCTCCGGCCCGGACGAGGCCCGGGCGCCGCTCGAGCCGCTGTTCGCGGCGATCGGCGAGCCCGCGCTGTGGCTCGGCGACGCCGGCGCCGGGTCGAGGATGAAGCTCGTCGTAAACGTCTGGCTGCTGGCGTCTACCTGGCGCGCGGCGGGGCACCGGTAGGCGGCGCCGAGCAAGGCGAGGCGAGCGGGCCTCCCGGGCACCTCTCCACCCCGGCGGGGCGGTTGGTCGTTTGGACCCGAGCAGGAACCCGAGGGTGAAAGCTGCTGGGCCCCGGAGGGCGCCGCTCGCCCGCCGCTCAGTATTGCGCTTCGGTCAGTGTCAGTAGGTGTGGCGACTGCGCCAGCCGCTGAAGAACATCCAGAGCGCGATCAGGGCCAGCACGAAGATGATCGGATGGATGATCGCGCCGCCCGCGATGGCGATGCAGAGCAGGATGATCCCGAGGATTAGCCAGAGCATCTCTTTCTCCCTTCGGTCGAGATCCGGGGGCTTCTCGCCCGCCGCATCCGTACCCGCGGGCAGCGGCGCTCAATCGACATGAAACGTCAGTCCCAGGCGGGATCGAGGACGACGACCGGGATCTTCCGGCCCCCGGTGCGGGCCTGGTAGGTCTCGTAGCCCCCGTAGAGCTCGTTGACGCGCGCCCACAGGCTCTCCCGCTCCTCGCCGATCGCCTCGCGGGCGACGTAACTGCCGCGGTGGCCGCCGCGGCGCAGGAACTCGACCCGCGGGTTCGCCTTCAGGTTGTGGTACCAGGCGGGATGGCGCGGATTGCCACCCTTCGAGGCGACGAGGATGATTCGGTCCCCGTCGTCGAGGTAGAGGAGCGGCGTCTGTCGCCGCTGGCCGGACCGCGCGCCGACCGTCTCCAGCAGTCCGACCGGGGCGCCGAGGTAGAGCCCGACCCGCCCGTTGGTCAGCGGCAGGAGCCGGCGGTCGATCGGGTTCGCGACGTTGATCGCGAGCCAGGCGCCGACCTTCGTCTGCGCGAAGGCCTCGACCTGACGCTCGTACCAGGACATTCGCCGGCGCTCCGTCACGAACGCAAACCTAGCGCGCGCTCAGGGCTGCAGGACGATCTTCAGCGCCTCGCGCCGGTCGTAGACGCGGTAGGCCTCGGCCGCCTCGTCGAGCGGCATGTGGTGGCTGACGAGCGAGGTCGGATCGAGGCGGCCGGCGGCGAGCGCGTCGAGGACCGGGTCGAGGTGCTTGATGACGTTCGCGTGGCCCGACTTCAGGGTCAGGGCCTTGATCCAGACGATTCCCATGTGCAGGTCGACGCGCTCGGCGTAGACGCCGGTCGCCGACACCACCCCGGCCTTGCGGGCGAGTCGACAGGCGAGCTCGAGCGCGTCCCGGTGGCCGACGGCGTCGATCGCCGCGTCGACCCCGCGACCCTCGGTCCCGTCCTTGACCGCGCCGCGGACATCCGTCTCGGTGAGATGGAGCGGCGTCGCGCCGAACGAGGCGGCGAGCTCGAGGCGGTCGGCGACGGTGTCGATCGCGAACACCCGCTCGGCCCCCGCCGCACGCGCCGCCTGGACGGCGCAGAGCCCGACCGGCCCGAGGCCGAGCACCGCGACCGAGTCGCCGCGCCCGACCCCGGTCTCGACGACCGCATGGTAGCCGGTCCCCATCACGTCGCCGGCGAACAGCGCGACCTCGTCCGCCATCCCGTCGGGCACCCGGCGCAGGGTCAGGTCCGCGTTCGGGACCACTGCGAGATCGGCCTGCGTGCCCTGGAGCGACCCCAGCGTCGCGCCGTGGCCGAAGACGCGGCCGCGGTCGCATTTGTGGAAGTCGCCGCGGGCGCAGAAGAAGCACTCGCCGCATGCGGTGCAGTAGGTGCCGAGCACCCGGTCGCCCTCGCGGAGCCCATCGACCCCGGCGCCGGCGGCGACGACGGTGCCGACGTACTCGTGGCCGAGGGTGAACCCGGGCTCGATCTCGACCCGTCCGTGGTAGATATGGAGATCGGAACCGCAGACGCCGCTGGCCTCGATCCGGACCAGCGCCTCGTCGGGCGCACCCGGCTCGGGGTCGGGCTTCTCCTCCACCCGGACCTCGCCCGGCGCCTGGAAGGTGACCGCCCGCACGGCGCTGAATGTATAAGGGCCCCATGCAAGACCCCACCGCGCTGCTGCGCCGCCACGCCCCGAAGATCGTCTACGACTCGCAGGAGGCCTACTTCGCCGACTCGGCGGCCGAGTGGACGGACAATCCGGGCAACGTCCTCGTCCGCCCGAAGGGCGAGGTGATCGCGTCGGCGACGCCGGCATCGGGCCAGGCGCAGCTCAGCCTCGACTTCCTCGGCCCGAGCGCGTACGAGAACGTCAGCGCGGCCGACGCGATCGGCGACCCCGGGCACGACTACCTCCGCCAGTACGCGCAGCTCCACCCGCATAAGCGCTACCGCAACCGGATCTACGGCCGGGCCGCGACCGACCGCAAGGGCGCCCTGTGGCTCCAGTACTGGTTCTGGTACTTCTACAACGACGCCAGCTTCCTCGGCTTCGGCCTCCACGAGGGGGACTGGGAGATGATCCAGCTCCGGATCGGCGACGGCGGCCGTCCCGATGTCGCGGTCTACGCCCAGCACCGCCACGCCGGCTCGCGCCAGTGGGCGGAGGTGGAGAAGGCGCCGGGCTCCGACGACGTCCCGGTCGTCTACTCCGCGCGCGGCTCGCACGCATCCTACTTCGAGACCGGCGCCCCGTGGACCGGGGTCTGGTTCGACCACGCCGACGGCAAGGGCGCCTCGCCCGAGCTCACCCTCGAGGTCCTCGGCGACGACGATCCTCCGTGGGTCGCCTGGCCCGGGCACTGGGGCGGGACGCGGGCGCGCGACGTCGCCGAGTCCGACAGCCCGACTGCGCCCTCGCAGCACGCCCAGTGGCGCGACCCTCTCCACCTCCTCGACACCGCCGAGTCGCGCGCCTTCGCCCCGCCGGCGCCGCCGCCGGGGCGACCGCCCCCGGCGCCGACGATCGAGCCCCGGCGAGTCGGTGACGCGC
>JBKPNB010000161.1:0-12418 GCA_046732395.1 Actinomycetota bacterium
TGGGACGCACGGATCGAAGAGCTCGGCGCCCGCCATCGCACGGCGGTGCTCGCCTGGGTCGCGCCGGACGGCTTCCCCCTGGCGGCGCGCTTGCCCGTGACCGTCGAACGCGCCGCCCGGCGGGTGCGGATCGGGGCCGAGCCGGCGGGGCTGCCGGTAGCCGACGGCCGCGCCAGCCTCGTCGCCCACGCCCATTCGCCCAGCTTCAGCTGGCAGGAGAACTTCCAGATCCGCGGCGACCTCGTCCGCGACGGCGATGGGCTCGCGCTCGTCCCGCACAAGCTGATCGGCGGCTTCGAGATGCCGAAGGAGAGCGCGGTCGCCCGCTATCGCCGGAACTTCAGGAAGTCGGTCCGCTTCTACCGGATCGGGCGGGAGCGGCGGCGGACGCGGTCGGCTTAGCGCTCGATCGGCTCAAAGCCCGAGCCCCCGCCCGAGGATCTCGCGCATGACCTCCTCGGTGCCGCCGCCGATCGGCCCGAGACGCAGGTCGCGGAGCGCGCGCTCGATCCCGTACTCGCGCATGTAGCCGTAACCCCCGTGGATCTGGAGGCATTCGTCGGCGACCTCGACGGCCGCACGCTGTGTGAGGAGCTTCGCCATCGTCACCTCGCGCGTCGCGTCCTCGCCGGCCGCGTGGCGGCGAAGGGCCGCGTACGTGAGCGAGCGGCCGGCCTCGAGCTTGACCCCGATCTCGGCGAGCTTGTGACGGATCGCCTGGCAAACCCCTGCGGCGGCTTCGTCGCCTGACATGCCTGTGCCGGCGCCGCACGGCACCGGCCCCGAATACCCGCCGATCGGACGGCCGAAGGCGCGGCGCTCGCCGGCGTAGGCGATCGTCGCCTCCAGCAGGCGTCGCATCGAGCCCACCGCCCCGAGCGCCATCAGGAGCCGCTCCCACTGGAAGTTGGCCATGATCAGGTAGAAGCCCTCGTTCTCGGCGCCAAGCAGGTTCTCGTCCGGGACCTCGACGTCGGTGAAGGCGAGCTCGGCGGTGTCGGAGGCGTGCCAGCCGAGCTTCTCGAGCTTGCGGGCCACCTCGTAGCCGGCCATCTCCCGCTCCAGGATCAGGAACGAGAGGCCGCGGTGGCCTCCGTCGGGCGTGGTCTTCACCGCGCAGACGAGGAAGTCCGCGCGCACGCCGTTGGTGATGAACGTCTTCGCGCCGTTGACCACGTAGCCGCCGGTGACCTTGCGCGCGGTGGTGCGGATCGCGGCGACATCGGAGCCGGCGCCCGGCTCGGTGATGCCGAGGGCGGCGATCCGCTCGCCGCGGATCGCGGGACGGAGGAAGCGCTCGTGCTGTTCCGCGGTGCCGAACCGGAAGACGGGCGGGGTCGCGATCCCCGTGTGGGCGCCGAGCCCCGCCCCGACGCCGCCCGAGGCGCCGGCCGCGGCGAGCTCCTCGGCCCAGACGGCGTCGTGGACGCAGTCGCCGCCCTGGCCGCCGAGCTCGGTCGGGTACTTGAGGCCGAGGAAGCCGAGCTCGCCGGCACGGCGGTAGAGCGCGCGCGGAAACTCGCGCGCCCGCTCCCATTCGTCGAGGTGGGGGACGATCTCGGCCCGTACCCAGCGGGAGATCGTCTCGCGAAGCTCGGCGTGCTCGGCGCCGAACGGCGGGATCGAGGCACGCTCGCCGCTGTCCCTGATCACGCTGTCGGCGGCGGCCACTTCTGTGACTTATATCCCCACCCGGCGGGGCCCCGGCGGGTAACCAATTGCCCCGAACGATGTACCATCGATCGATGCAATCTTTCCGATCGACGGCGAGATGGGAGCGATGGAACCGACGGCGGTAGACGAGGCCGCTGCGGCGGCCGGGGTCGAGCGGCAGGGGGCCGACGAGCCCGCCTTCTCGCTCGAGCTGAGCGACGATCATCGCGAGATCCGCGACTGGGTCCACGGCTTCGCCGAGCAGGTGGTGCGCCCGGCGGCGGCCGAATGGGACGAGCGCGAGGAGACCCCGTGGCCGGTGATCCAGGAGGCGGCGAAGATCGGCCTCTACGGGTTCGAGGGAATCGCCCAGTTCTGGCTCGAGCCGACGGGCCTCACGTTCCCGATCGTCAACGAGGAGCTGTTCTGGGGCGACGCCGGGATCGGCCTCTCGATCATGGGGACCACGCTCGCGGTCGCCGGGATCTACTCCGCCGGCACACCCGACCAACTGGTCGAGTGGGTGCCGCAGTGCTTCGGAACGCCCGACGAGCCGCGGGTCGCCGCGTTCTGCTCGTCCGAGCCCGACGCTGGCTCCGACGTCTCGGCGATCCGCACCAACGCCCGCTACGACGAGGCGAAGGACGAATGGGTCCTGAACGGCCAGAAGGCGTGGGCCACCAACGGCGGCATCGCCTCCGTCCACGTGGTGATCGCCTCGGTCGACCGCGAGCTCGGCTCACGAGGCCACGCGGCATTCGTGGTCCCGCCCGGCACCAACGGGCTCGAGCAGGGCGCGAAGGTGAAAAAGCACGGCCTGCGCGCCTCGCACACCGCCGACGTCCACCTCGACGACTGCCGGGTGCCGGGGCGGTGCCTGCTCGGCGGGAAGGACAAGCTCGACGAGCGCCTCGCCCGCGCCCGCGAGGGATCCGGGGCGAAGAGGCAGGCGGCGATGAAGACCTTCGAGGTCAGCCGGCCGACGGTCGGCGCCCAGGCGATCGGGATCGCGCGCGCCGCGTACGAGTACGCGCTCGACTATGCAAAGCAGCGAGTCCAGTTCGGCCGGCCGATCGTCCAGAACCAGGCGATCGCCTTCACCCTCGCGGACATGAAGATGGAGATCGACGCCGCCCGGCTGCTGGTCTGGCGCGCGGCATGGATGGGCCGAAACGACAAGTCCTTCGACGCCGCCGAGGGGTCGATGTCGAAGCTCAAGGCAGGCGAGGTTGCTGTCTGGGCCACCGAGCGGGCGATCCAGATCCTCGGCGGCAACGGCTACACCCGCGAGTACCCCGTCGAGCGGATGCACCGCGACGCGAAGATCTTCACCATCTTCGAGGGGACCTCGGAGATCCAGCGGCTGGTGATCTCGCGGGCGATCTCCGGCATGCGGATCGAGTGATGGGCGCGCTCGCCGCCAGCCGGCCGCCCGCCGCGCGGCGGACCGAGCCGGAGCTCGAGGAGGTCGAGCTCCACGGCCACCGCGTCGGGTTCCTGCGCGCCGGGGAGGGCCCTCTGTGCGTGCTCGTCCACGGCATCACCTCGAGCTCGGAGATCTGGCGCCCGGTGATCCGCCGCCTGGCCCGCGACTACACGGTCGTCGCCCCCGACCTGCTCGGCCACGGGCGCTCCGCCAAGCCGCGCGGGGACTACTCGCTCGGCGCCTACGCGAGCGGGATCCGGGACCTGCTCGGGGTCCTCGGCTACGAGCGGGGCACCGCGGTCGGCCACTCGCTGGGCGGCGGCATTGCGATGCAGTTCGCCTACCAGTTCCCCGAGTACTGCGAGCGGCTGGCGCTGATCTCGAGCGGCGGCCTCGGACGCCAGGTCAACCCGCTGCTGCGCGCGGCGACGCTGCCCGGGTCGGAGGCGGTGCTGCCGGTGATCACCCACGACTATGCGCTGCGGGCCGGCGAGGCGATCGGCTCCGCGATCGGCCGGCTCGGCCTGCGGTTCGGTCCCGACGTCGCCGAGTTCGCCCGCGGCTACGCGTCGCTCGCCGATCGCGACGCCCGCAGCGCCTTCCTCCATTCGCTGCGGGCCGTGATCGACGTCGGCGGTCAGCGGGTGAGCGCGCTCGACCGCCTCTACCTCGCGGAGCGGATGCCGCTGCTCCTGATCTGGGGGCGCGAGGACCCGATCATCCCGGTCGAGCACGGTCGCTACGCCCACGCGCTCGTGCCCGGCAGCGAGCTCGTCGAGCTCGAACGCGCGGGTCACTTCCCGATGCTCGACGACCCGGACCGGATCGCCGACGAGCTCGTGGGCTTCATCGAGCGATCGGAGCCCTACCACTGGGACATCGACTCGATGCGGGACGCGCTTAGGGCCGGGCCGCCGGGCCGCTCCTAGGACCCTAGCCGGGCTCCGGTAATCACGTGGAGGGGCGGGTCGAGCCCGCGAACGCGACGTTTACCGCACATATCGCGGCGAACGTAGGTTTCGTCCCGGGGCCCAGTCGGTTGGCGACGTTTTGCACCGTATAGATGTCAAACGTCGCCAACCGGCGCGCTCGCGGCTCGAAACGCCGCCCTCCACGTGAAAATCGTCGACCTGACCCGCCAGGCCCCCGCTAGCCAGACCGAAACCCGGTCGGCTCGCGCCGCAACTGGTGGCGCTCGATCACCTCGTCGGCGAGCCCGTACTCGACCGCCTGCTGCGGGGTGAAGAAGCGATCGCGCTCCATGTCGGCGTGGAGCTCGTCCGCCGCCCGGCCGGTGTGGCGGGCGTAGATGTCGTCGACCCGCTTGCGGAGCTCGAGCGCGGCCCGGGCGTGGATCTCGATGTCGGTCGTCTGGCCCTGGAAGCCGCCGCTCGGCTGATGGATGAGGATCCGCGAGCTCGGCAGGACCATCCGCTTCCCGGCGGCGCCGCCGGCGAGGAGCAGCGACCCCATCGAAGCCGCCAGCCCGAAGCAGATCGTCCGCACGTCCGAGCGCACGTACTGCATCGCGTCGTAGATGGCGAGCCCGGCGTCGACCGACCCGCCCGGCGAGTTGATGTAGAGCGAGATCTCCTTGTCGGGATCGTCGGCCTCGAGATGGATGAGCTGGGCGACGATCACGTTCGCGATGTCGTCCTCGACCTGCTGGCCGAGGAAGACGATCCGCTCGCCGAGCAGCCGGGAGTAGATGTCGAACGAGCGCTCGCCCCGCGAGGTCTGCTCGACGACCATCGGGATCAGTGCCATGTCGTGCTCCTCGTCTCGCGTTGCTAAGGTTGCAACCAGTTGGTTGCGCTTTAGACGCTAGCAGACACGCAACCGCAAGGTTGCGAAATTGAGGAGGCGCCGGTGAGGAAGAAGCTGGATGAGCGACGTGAGGTGAGGCGCGAGGTCGAGCTCGAGGCCGCCGTTGACGAGGTCTGGCGGGCCCTCGTCGACCCGCGGCTGCTCGAGGAATGGCTTGCGGACGAGGTCGAGATGGAGCCGATCCCGGGGAGTCCGGCGCGATTTCGCAACGGCGAGGAGGAGCGCGAGGGGACCGTGGTTCGGGTCGAGGAGGAGCATCGGCTCGCCTTCACCTGGTCGCGGCCCGGCGAGGCGCCGTCGGAGGTCGAGCTCACCGTCGACGCGGTCGCTGACCGGACCCGACTGCTCGTCGTCGAGCGCGCGATCGTCGGGCCGACCAGCGTCTCGTCGGCCGGCTGGAGCGGGCGCCTGACCTCGCTCGCGAGCGCGCTGGCCCTGGTCGCGGTCTGAGCGGAGCGGTGGCCGCCGAGCCCGCCGACGCGGTCTTCGCCGCGCTCGCCGACCCCACCCGGCGGCGGCTGATCGAGCGGCTCGCCCGCGACCCGACGGCGACCGCGAGCGGCCTCGCGGCCGATCTCCCGATCACCCGCCAGGCGATCTCGAAGCACCTGGCGACGCTCGCGAACGCGCGGCTCGTGCGACGCGAGCGCGTAGGGCGGGAGACTCGCTACAGCCTCGACGCCGCGCCGCTCGCCGACGCCAGCCGCTGGCTCGCCCGGGTCGGCGGCGAGTGGGACCAACGCCTCGCTGGGCTCGAGCGGGCGCTCGAGCGGCGCCGCGCGTAGCGCACCGAGGCCCGCCGGACCCGCCGCGCCGGCGCTGAGGCCGTGGCAACCGGCGATGTGGCCGGTCCGTAGTGCGGGGCAATCGCCGGCGAGGGCACCTGACGTCAGATCCCGTAGCTGCGCCCGATCACGTCGAGCATGACCTCGTCGGTGCCGGCGCCGATCCGGTTGAGGCGGACGTCGCGGTAGGCGCGCTCGATCTCGTACTCCTTCATGTAGCCGTAGCCGCCGAGGATCTGGACGCACTCGTCGGCGACCTCGCAGGCGACCCGCGAGGAGTAGAGCTTCGCCATCGTGATCTCCCGGACCGGGTACTCGCCGTTCGCGAACCGCCAGGCGACGGTGTAGGTGAACTGCTTGGCCGCCTCGATCTTCGTCGCCATGTCGGCGAACTTGTGGCGAATCGCCTGGAAGCGGCCGATCGGACGCCCGAACGCCTCCCGCTCCTTGGCGTACTCCAGCGTCCGCTCGAACATCCGCTCGGCGCCGGCGTGGCAGCCGGCCGCGGCGACGAGCCGCTCGCCCTGGAGCTCCCAGGAGATGTGGTAGAAGCCCTTGCCGATCTCGCCGAGGACCGCGTCGGCGGGAACCCGCATCTCCTCGAAGGCGAGCTCGGCGGTGTCGGAGGCGTGCATCCCCATCTTCTCGAGGGTGCGCGAAACGGTGAAGCCGGGCACCGGACCGCCGTCGGCGTCGCGGAGGTCGACTGCGAACAGGGTGATCCCCTCGTGGCGGGCGTCCGGATCGGTCTTCGCGACGAGGATGCAGAAGTCGGCGCGGGCGCCGTTGGTGATGAAGATCTTCGAGCCGGAGATCACGTACTCGTCGCCGTCGCGGATCGCCCTGGTCCGGATCCCGGCGACGTCGGAGCCGGCGCCCGGCTCGGTGATTCCCAGGCAGCCGATCCGCTCGCCCCTGATCCCGGGCGCCAGGAACCGCTGCTTCTGCTCCTCGGTGCCGAGCAGGTGGATCGGCGGCAGGACCATGTCGGTCTGGACCGCGAACCCCATATTCGTGCCGCCCGACCCGGAGTAGCTCATGCACTCGGCGCGGACCAGCGAGTAGAAGTAGTCGCCGCCCTGGCCCCCGTACTCCTCGGGGAAGCAGAGCCCGAGGTAGCCGAGCTCGCCGGCCCTGCGCAGCACCTCGTTCGGCCACAACGTCTCCTCCCACTCGTTGCGATGGGGGTGGAGCTCGGCGAGGACCCAGGCCTTCAGCGATGCGCGCAGGTCCTCGTGCTCGTCGGTGAAGATGAAGTGGTCGCGGCTGGCCGCGTGGTCGGGCTTGATGACGGTCGCTGTTGCCACTGCTCCTCCTCGGGCTCGCTGCCTGTGACGCGCTCGAGCGCCGCGTGAAGTGTAGAGTAATACTTCACGCATGCCGGAGAAGCTCCGATACGAGGTCGGCGAGGACGGGGTCGGGACGATCACCCTCGACGACCCCGAGACCCGCAACTCGCTCTCGCCGCAGCTGCTCGACGAGCTGACCGACGCGCTCCGCCGGTGCCGCGAGGACGACGCCGCGCGCTGTCTGGTGCTGGCGTCCTCGCACGAGAAGGTCTTCTCCTCGGGGGCGAACCTCGGCGCCTTCGGCACCGACGCGCCGATCACCGAGCGCCACGAGGGGGCGACGAGGTTCATCGAGGTCTTCAAGGGGCTCGGCGAGCTCGGCAAGCCCTCGATCGTCGCCGCCAACGGCCACGTCCTCGCCGGCTCGCTCGGGGTCGCGATGGCCTGCGACCTGATCATCGCCAAGGAGGGCGCGACGTTCGGGACCCCCGAGATCAACGTCGGGCTGTTCCCGTTCATGATCATGGCGCTGATCTACCGAAACGTCTCGCGCAAGAAGACGAACGAGATGCTGCTGCTCGGCGAGCGGCTATCGGCGGAGGAGGCGCGTGAGGCGGGAATCGTCAACAAGGTCGTGGCCGCCGACGAGTTCGACGCCGCGGTCGCCGACTGGGCCGGGAAGCTGGCGTCGAAGTCGCCGGCGATCATGAAGCTCGGCAAGGACGCGATGTGGCGCCAGATGGACATGCCGCTCGCCGACGCCCTCGACTACCTGCGCTCGCAGCTCACGATCGAGCTCGGCACCGCGGACGCGGCGGAGGGGGTCAGGGCCTTCTTCGAGAAGCGGGAGCCGGAGTGGAGGGGGAGGTAGGGGACAGGCAATGAGGAAGCGGCGCACGATCGAGCGTCGACTCCGTCATTCATGCGATGACGCAGTCGACGCTCGGCGTGACGACGGCGCTCGCGTGCCTGCCCCTCCACCTGCTCAACGGAGTTGCGATGGCGACTGAGGAAAGGCCACGGACCGAACACTCCGGTGAGGCCGCCGAGGCGCCGGCAGAGGTCAAGGCCGGAGAGCAGACCGGGATGCGCCCCCTGGTCGAGGACCTCCACCGGCGGCGCGAGCGAGCGAAGCTCGGCGGCGGCCCGGAGAAGATCGCGCTCCAGCACGAGCGCGGCAAGCTCACCGCCCGCGAGCGGATCGAT
Organism: Actinomycetota bacterium; assembly: GCA_046732395.1. Classification (GTDB taxonomy): domain Bacteria; phylum Actinomycetota; class Thermoleophilia; order Solirubrobacterales; family 70-9; genus JAWVFM01. Next base: position 8,187 of record JBKPNB010000161.1, read on the forward strand.
CTGCTGGTCGACGCCGGGACCTTCGTCGAGCTCGGCATCCATGGCCGACCGCACTTCTCACAGCGCGCGATGGAGGGCAAGGAGGCGCCGGCGGACGGGGTGATCACGGGCTGGGGCGACGTCGACGGGCGGCCCTGCGCGATCGCGGCCTACGACTTCACGGTCATGGCCGGCTCGATGGGGATGACCGGCGAGCTGAAGATGGCCCGGCTCCGCGAGCTCGCGCTCCAGAAGCGGATCCCGCTGATCTGGCTGCTCGACTCTGCCGGGGCCCGGATCCAGGAGGCCGCCGGCTCCCTGTTCGCCGGCTCCGGGCATCTGTTCCGCGAGGAGGTGACGATGTCCGGGGTCGTCCCGCTGGTGGCGGCGATGCTCGGCCCCTGCGCGGCCGGAACCGCCTATATCCCGGGCCTCTCCGACTTCGTCCCGATGGTCTCCGGCCAGGGGGCGATGGCGCTCGCCGGCCCCCACCTGACGAAGGCGGTGACCGGCGAGGACATCTCGATGGAGGATCTCGGCGGCGCACGGGTCCACTGCCGCAAGTCGGGCGTCGGCGACCTCGAGGTGGCCGACGACCGCGAGTGCATCGAGGCGGTCAAGACCTACCTCTCCTACTTCCCCGCGAGCTGCGAGGAGCGCCCGCCGCTGCGCGAGACCGCCGACGCCGACGACCGAATGTCGGAGCGGCTGCTCGACATCGTCCCCGAGTCCGCCCGGCACCCCTACGACATGTACGACGTGATCCGGGAGATCGTCGACGACGGCGAGTGGTTCGACATCAAGCCGAAGTTCGCCCGCACCATCATCACCTGCCTGGCGCGATTCGGCGGCCAGCCGGTCGGGATCGTCGCCAACCAGCCGAAGCACCTCGGCGGCATCCTCGAGAACGACTCGGCCGACAAGGCCGCCCGGTTCGTCAACCTCTGCGACGCGTTCAACATCCCGCTCGTCTTCCTCCAGGACGTGCCCGGCTTCATGGTCGGCTCGAAGGTCGAGCACGCCGGGATCATCCGGCACGGGGCGAAGATGCTCTACGCGGTCTCGCGGGCGACGGTGCCGAAGGTGACGGTTGTGGTCCGCAAGGCCTACGGCGCCGGCTACTACGTGATGAACGGCAAGGCCTACGAGCCGGACCTGATCGTCGCCTGGCCGAGCGCCGAGATCTCGGTGATGGGCCCCGAGGGCGCGGTCAACATCATCGGGCGCTCGGCGATCGAGGCCGCCGACGATCCCGCGGCGAAGCGGGCGGAGATGATCGCCGAGGTGAAGAAGGTCATCGACCCATACATCGCCGCGGGCAACGCGATGGTCGACGACATCATCGACCCCCGCGAGACCCGCCCGACGATCATCCGCGGGCTGCGGATGGCGGCGACCAAGCGCGTCGAACGCCCGTGGCGCAAGCACGGGGTGTCGCCGGTATGAGGATTGCAGTGGACGAAATATCAGGTGGGGGAGCGGCGGTGGAAATCCGCGGAGTTGGCGAGTTTCGGACGCATACCGTCCACAACTCGACAATTGGCGAGTTCTTGGCGGATAGCGCCAACAAATCGGCAACCGCGACCGGGTGCCCCGCGCCCGCCCCGGATCGACCTCCTCTCATCGCCCCGTCCTCAGCCCCCGCGGAGCGCCACGTATGAGCCGGTTCGAGGACCCCGTCATCCTCAGCTGCTCGATCAGCGGAGCGATCGCCAACCGCGAGCATTGTCCGGCGATCCCCTACAGGCCCGAGGAGTACGCCGAGGAGGCGCGGCGGGCGGTCGAGGAGGGGGCCTCGCAGATCCACATCCACGCCCGCACGCCCGATGGCGTCCCCTCGTTCGAGGTCGAGGACTTCCGTGCGATCACCGAGGCGATCCGCGGCGCCGTCGACGACGTGATCGTCAACTACTCCACCGGGGCGATCGGGATCCCGGTCTCGAAGCGGCTCGCCTACCTGCGCGAGCTTCGTCCCGACGTCGCCGCGCTCAACATGAGTTCGATGAACTACGCGAAGTACTCGCGGCGGCGCAAGGACTTCGTCTTCAAGGCGGTGTTCGAGAACTCGTTCGACACCATCATCGAGTTCCTGAGCGCGATGCGCGAGCTCGGGATCAAGCCCGAGCACGAGTGCTTCGACGCCGGGCACGTGGCGAACCTCGATCCGCTCCTCGACATGGGGCTGCTCGAGCCCCCGCTCCAGATCTCGCTCGTGATCGGCGTCAACGGCGGGATCCGTCCCAACGCCCGCAACGTCGCGCTGATGGCCGACCAGATCCCCGGCGGGCCCGAGGGCCCGAACCAGTGGCAGGTGATCGGGATCTCCCGCGACCAGTGGCGGCTCGTCGGCGCCGCTCTCGCGCTCGGCGGCAACGTCCGCGCCGGGCTCGAGGACAACCTCTACCTGCCGAGTGGCGAGATGGCCCGCTCGAACGCCGACCTGATCGCGAAGGCGAGGCAGATGGCCGAGGACGTCGGCAGGCGCGTGGCGACGGTCGCCGAGGCCCGGGAGCTGCTGGGCGTTCCGAGGAGGGTGGAGGCGTGAGCATGCAGGTGGCAGGTGGCAGGCGGCAGGCGGAACCACCCTCCACCTGCCACATGCGACATGCCACATGCCACTCATGACCGGCGCTCTGAGCGACGTCCGCGTCCTCGACCTCACCCGCCTCCTCCCGGGCGGGTTCTGCTCGCTGCTCCTCGCCGACCTCGGCGCCGACGTGGTCAAGGTCGAGGACACCGCGATGGGCGACTACATCCGCTGGGCGCCGCCCTACTACGGCTCCGACGACGAGCAGCCGCTCGGCACCCGCTCCGCGCTCTACCTGGCTCTCAACCGCGGCAAGCGCTCGATCCGGATCGACCTCAAGCAGCCCTCGGGCCGGGATGCGCTGCTCCGCATGGTCCGTGACGCCGACGTCGTCCTCGAGAGCTTCCGGCCGGGGGTCCTCGCCCGCCTCGGCTGCGGCTACGAGTCGATGCGCGAGGCCAACCCCGGCGTCGTCTACTGCGCGATCACCGGCTATGGCCACACCGGACCGAACACCGGCCGCGCGGGCCACGACATGAACTACCTGGGCCTGGTCGGCCTGCTCGGCCTCACCGGCGAGCGCGGCGGGAGACCGATCCAGTCGGCGGGGCAGATCGCCGACATCGGCGGCGGCGCTCTGATGGCGGCGCTCGGCGTTCTCGCAGCACTCCGCGAGCGCGAGCGCTCCGGGGAGGGCCAGCTGGTCGACGTCTCGATGGCCGACGGCGCGCTCTCGTGGCTGGCGATGGCCGCCGCCGCCTACCTCTGCGACGGGCGCGTGCCCGAGCGCGGCGCCGAGCAGCTGACCGGTGCCCTCGTCTGCTACTACCCGTACGAGGCTGCCGACGGATGGGTCACCTGCGGAGCGCTGGAGCCGAAGTTCTGGCGCTCGTTCTGCGAGAACTCCGGCCGACCGGACCTCATCGAGAAGCAGTTCGAGCGCCCCGGGTCGGACGCATGGCGCGAGATCGCCGCCGTCTTCCGGTCCCGGACGGTGGAGGAGTGGCGCGCCTTCAACGACGAGCACGACGCGATGGTCGAGCCCGTCCTCGACCTCGACGACGCGCTCGAATCGGAGCTCGTCCGCGAGCGCGAGATGGTCGTCGAGGTCGACCAGCCGGAGATCGGGGCGGTCCGACTCTTGGGCGCGCCGGTGAAGCTCTCGCGGACCCCCGCCGAGCCGACCCGCCCAGCCCCCGCGCTCGGCGAGCACACGGCGGAGGTCCTCGCCGAGGTCGGATACTCCGAGGAGGAGATCGGGGCGCTGCTCGAGAGCGGGGCGGTCGCCGGGCCAAACGTGGCGGTGGAGCCCGGGCGGTTCCTCGGATGAGCGCATGGCATGTGGCATGGGGCATGTGGCATGTGGAAAACGACGCTCCTCCACCTGCCACCTGCCACCTGCCACCTGCCTGACCATGGCCACCGCCTCGAAGAACGACCAGCTCCTGCGCGTCAGCGAGCTCTCCGAGCGCTCCGGCGTCCCGGTGGCGACGATCCACCACTACCTGCGCGAGGGGCTCCTGCCCGAGCCGGTCAAGACCTCGCGCAACATGTCCTATTACCCGCCCGAGTTCGTCGAGCGGATCCGGCTCATCAAGCAGCTCCAGGAGGAGCGGTTCATGCCGCTGCGGGTGATCCGCGAGCTGCTCGAGCGCCGCGACTCCGACCCGGAGCGGCTGCGGGCGATGATCGAGGTCGAGGACCAGATCCTCGCCTCGGCCCTGGC
>JBKPNB010000162.1:0-4330 GCA_046732395.1 Actinomycetota bacterium
TCGGCTCCAACCGGAGCGGCAGTACCTGGCTCCTGCGGCTGCTCTGCCATCCGCTAGAGCTGGAATCCGAGGACGGATTGGGATTCAGACTGCACGCGTCGGGTCACCGCGAGCCGCCGTCGGTTGAGGTGATTCCCGTCAACGAGTTCCTGCTCGGACACCACCTCGCGCCGCAAACTGGAGATCCGATCGAGGCGGAGGATGGGCAGTACATCCCCGCCACCGTGAACTTCTTCTGGCGGCCGGCGCCCGACTACGCGATGTCGACGGATTTCGAGGATGTCTGGCGGCCCGAACTGCGGCGATTCGCCCTGGTTCGTCTTCATGCCGTGCTCGAGCGCGCGATGAGGAGATTCAGCGTCAGCGATGATCACTACCTGGTGATCAAGGACGTCGGTGCGTCCCACGCCGCGCACGTCACGATGTCGTTGCTGCCGCGCTCTCGCCTCTTGTTCATCGCCCGAGACGGCCGCGACGTGATCGATTCACTGATCCACGCGGCGCAGCCGGGATCCTGGTTCGCGCGCATCGCCAGACCCCTCATCTCCGACGAGGGCGGTCGCCGGGACTTCGTCCGCCGTGCGGCGGTGGATTGGGCCTGCGCGATCGATTCGTGCAAGCGGGCGTGGACGAAGCATCGACCGGAGCTTCGCCGCATGGTCCGCTACGAGGAGCTCTTGGCAGACCCGGTCGGCGAGCTCAGCTCGCTCTACGAGTGGCTCGGGCTCGGGCGCGATCGCGCCGCGCTCGACGCCGCCGTCCGCGCCAACGCCTTCGGTGCCAACCAGCCCACGGGTCCGCGAGAGTTCGCGCGTGCCGCGAGCCCAGGGCTGTGGCGACAGAACCTTTCCGCCGAGGAGCAGCGGCTCGCCGAGGAGGTGATGGGCGACAGGCTCGTCGACCTCGGATATCGCGTCTAGGGTCCCCAGCGCTTCTGTAAGAATTGCCGGCCGTCCAGCCCCGACCACCTGGTTTCCTGATCCAGTGAACGACTCCCAGCCCACCCCCAAGAGCGCCGCGGCGGGGCCGGCGGACCGCGATTCCGAGGGTCCGCAGCGCCCTGCCGAACGGCGGGAGACCGGTCTCCGGGAAATTGCCCGGCGGCACCCGCGGTTCATAGACGCCCTACTGGCGGACGCCCGTCTCGCGCTCGCGGCGCGTGGCGAGCGCCACGAGTTCCGGTCGCGGATCGACGGCGTCCTCCAGGCGCTGCGCCTGATGCTCGAAACCGATGCCTTCCTCGCCCTCGCTGCGTACCGGATGAAGGCCCGTATGCAGGCGCTCGGGATCCCAGTGCTCCCCTGGATCGCGCACCGGATCGCGATGGCATCGGCCCAGGTCTCGATCGCCGACACAGTGGTCGTCCATCCCGGCATCCTCATTCCGAACGGACAAGTCGTGGTCTATGGCCTTGTCGAGATTCAGCCGATGACTGCGCTCCTCCCGTGGGTGACGATCGCTCCGATTGGGGCGAGCGTGGTGGGACCGAAGATTGGCTGGGGTGCACGGATCGGAACCGGGTCGAAGGTCCTCGGAGAGATTGAGATCGGCGCCAACGCACGCGTCGCTGCCAACGCCGTCGTGCTCGACGACGTGCCCCCGAACACAACTGTGGTCGGCATGCCGGCCGCGCCAGTGAAGGACTGACGCGAAGCATCACGAACGGCAAATCCGTACGGCAGCCCGTCGCGCACCTGGCGCGGGTACCAATCGGTACCAAAGTCAGGTACCTGCCGGCATAGGTCGCCGGCTTGCTCGCAGCGAGCTTGGCCTTAACAACGCGTCCGGGTATTCTCTGTCCTAGTGCTCTGGAACCAGCAACTCTTGTTTATCCACGTCCCTAAGACGGCAGGGATGTCGATCACCAGGCACCTCATGCGTTGGCTGCCGGGTCCCGTGTACTTGGCGGTTCCTGAAGGCCACGAGCCCCCGGATCCACCCCGGCACGTGCGCGTCGTCACTGGCCGTCGACATGCGACCCTAGATCAGGCACGCGACGCGCTCGCGCCTTACGGTCTGAGTCTTTCCGACTTACCGTTGATCTTCGCCGTAGTGCGGAACCCCTACGACATGGAAGTATCGCGGTTCTTCTATTTGCGGAAGGGAAACATCTGGGATGCGGGCCCTGACCAGGAGCTGGCGATGTCAGGCAACTTCGAACAGTTCGCCCTTGGTGTTGCAGGTAAGAACTTGCGTTTGGAGCGCTACTATACCCTCGACGGACGCAGACCGGAAAACCTCCACCTTCTTCGTTTCGAGCGACTACAGGAGGATTTCAGTCATCTTGCGGCTTTGCTGGCTCTCCCAAAGCCTGCTGGGCACTTACCGCGCGCAAACGCGACAAATCATAAACGGTACAGGGAGTACATGACGCAGCGCGCGGCGGAGGGCGTGCACCGCCGGTACCAGTGGGTTTTCGATTCGGGATTGTACGGACGCGAGTCCTTTCCCTAAAATTAATCGTGCGAGAACGCCATTCGCGATTGCGCCTTGAGTTGGCCGACGCAGCGAGCTCAGGGTCGTGTGGGGGCGACTCTCTCACCCGTCGAGGCCAATCCGTGACGCCTTGGAGGCCGCGCTTGAAGAGCGCCGCGACGAACTGGGCCCGAAGCCCGCAAGGACGGAACCGGGGTCGATCTGACGTTCATTCCGAATGCGAGCGCGGGGTTTGGCGTGGCGAGGATAGTTGGCGGGTACCGGAAACCCGGTCTCCGTCCACTACGGTGCGTTGCCAGGCTCGAAGTATCGAGCCGGTGCGTGTCGCGGAAGAACTGGCGTGGCGATCCTTGCCTGTCCCCGGCAGCGGCCGTTCAGAACCCGAGTAGCAGCTTCATTGTTCTCGGGCCGCCGTCGTCTTGACCTGGGCTGCCTACGGCCTCAACACGGTGCGGGCTAGCCGTCATTCGATCTGGTCCTTCCGGACATTGACTGCGTTCATGGCGTAGTCGTGGTGGGAGGCGGTCCCCCACCTCGCCGATGGGTATTGCCTCTTCCGCCGGGATCGCGACTTCGCGATGCGCCGGCCCACCGCGGCGTTCCGGTCCGTTCGCCGGGCCGCGGCGAGCGAGCGCTCTCGGACTACGAAGAGGTATCGCCCTCCGCCTCGATCCGCTCCTTGCGGATCTCCTCGGAGACCTGCTCCTCCTCGGTCCTCGCGTCCTTGGCGAGCCGCACCCGCTCCTTCGGGACCGCGCGTTTCTCGACCACCGGCTCCTCCTCGTGGAGCACCACCTCATGCTCGGCCTCGGAGATCGCGGGGCCAGACGTGGCCTCCTCGACGTTGCCTTCGGTAATCGGCTCGCGCTCGATGCGGACCTCCTCGCGCCGAACGGGCACCGTCTGCTCGACCTGCTCGGTCACGACGTACTTGCGAAGCCGCACCCGGCCGCGCTCGCGCGTACGCTTTCCGACCGCGAGCTCCTCCTCTGAGCGCGTCATTGCCTCGTCCGTCTCGCTCACCGGCTCGGTCGGCTCGGCCGCCGGGCGCGGATAGCTGAGGCTGTAGTACGCGAACAGCCCCTCCTCCTCGGCGACGCTCAGCTCGCCATCCGGCTCCATCGCGGGAGCCTCCATCACCTGGTCCTTCGAGTACGCGATCTGGATCGCGCCGCCGGTCGTGCTTGCGCCCGCGAGCGGCACGAAGCTCGACTTCGTCCCGAACAGCCCGGTGTTGACGAGCGCCCACGCTGGCTGCCCGGAGGCAGGGTCGTGGTAGACCTCCTCGAGCTTCCCGATCTTCTCGCCGTCGCTTCCGATGACGGTCCGCCCGCGCCATTCATAGGCCTCGGGCAGCGGCGGGTAAGTGGCTGGTTGTGCCATCTCTCCTCCTCGTTTCGAACAGAATCCCGTCCTGGCTGCCCCGACCGCCAGCGATGAAACGCCAACCGATCTGATCTGCGACATTGACCCACCCTTCGTTGTCACGGTTGCGCGGTTTACCCGGGCGGACCGGGATAGGAAGGGCCCATGAGCTCGGGTGCCGCACAGAACCGCGACTCGATCCTCGCGCGCCGTTACGCACGCGCGCCACCGAGCGAATCTCAACGATTGGGTTAGCAGTTTTTGCCTACTCCAGTAGGTGCATGATTGAGCGCCGTTCCGGTGGGGTACTGCGTCGCGACAGAGCGAGAACCGCGTGCGCGGAACCGCGTACGCCCAAGGCGGGCCTTGGCACCAAGGACCGAGGAAGGGAAGTAATAGAGTGAAACGAGCAGGGATACTCGCAGCATTGTCGATGCTGTTGGTGGCCTTGCCGGCTGCGCCGGCTTTGGCTAGCCAAACGACATCGATCAACCCGGCGAATGCGCCGTCGGGTACGCACCTCCAGACG
>JBKPNB010000163.1:0-5296 GCA_046732395.1 Actinomycetota bacterium
GCGGGCGCCGCGCGCGGTCGCCCTCAATCTCGTCTTCGGCCTCACCTTTGTGGCACTCAAGGCGTTCCTAGCGCACTAGGCACTGACACAACCACCAGCTGCGCGGAGCCATCGAGCGCCTGAGGTTCACCGGTGTGAGTAGCACCGGGAACCACCTGCATCGCCAGCCGGCCGACCTCATGGGACCTCCGAGGCGTCGGATAGGGTGGCGCCGAGCCGCCGCCGGATGCCCGAACAGCGCGATACATCCCCATCACCGGAGCGGCGTCCCGCCGCGGGTGGCGAGCCCTCGGGCGCGCCCGCTCCCGGCCGACCGCCCCCTTCTCGGCCGAGGCGACGTCACCGCGCGGTCGTGTGGCCGCTGATCGTGCTCGCGTCGTTGGTGCTGATCCTGTCGATCTTCGCGAACTGGGTCCAGCGCGCGGCGTTGGACACGAACCAGATCAAGAACACCACGAGCCAGATACTCGCCGACGCTGACGTGCAGCGAGCGCTGGCCACCTTCGCTGTCGACCAGCTCTACGCAAACGTCGACGTCCAGGGCCAGATCGAAAAGGAGCTGCCGAGCGCCGCCCAGCCGCTCGCGATTCCGGTCGCCGCCGCGACCAGGCAGCTCGCGACGAACGTCGCCGAGCGGGCGCTCGCCTCGCCCCAGGTCCAAAGCCTGGTTTCCAGCGCGATCGCCGGGGCCCAGGAGCAGTTCGTCAGCCTGATCCGCGACAAGGGCACCTTCGTCTCGACCACCGGGGGTGTCGTCACCCTCAACTACGGGAGCATCGTCGCCGACCTCGCGGCCCGCCTCGGGGTGAGCCCGGAGACGATCTCGAAGGTCCAGGACGTCGTGCAGGGCTTCACCCAGGACCTCCGCCAGCGCTTGACGTCGGCCAAGGCCCGGATCGCCTCGGCGCGGTCGACACTCGCCAAGGTGCAGGGCGGCACCTTGCCCCCGAAGCTGAAGCAGACCCTCCAGTCGCTTCACAGAATCGCCGCCGAGCTCGCTGGGAAGATCGCGAGCCTCGAGGGGACAATCAAGGGCGTTGAGGCGAACGTCCCCTCCCAGCTCCAGGGTCGGCTGGCCGATCTGCAAAGCCGGCTCTCCGGCGCCGGCGGGAAGCTGACGGCCCTCAAGCGACGGACCGCGGCCGTGCTCAAGGATCCGAGCCAGGCGAACGTCCAGACGCTCGATGCCACCCTGGCGGCGCTCCAAGCGCGGATCAACACGCTGCTCGGCCGCCAGGTCGTGCAGACGCCGGGCCAGCTCGTCGTGATGAGATCGAGCCAGCTCGAGGGCGTTCAGACCCTGTTCGGCCTGCTCCGCAACCTCGGCATCATCCTGCCGGTTCTGGCGCTGCTGCTCTACCTCGGCGCCATATACCTGGCGAAGGGGTGGCGGCGCGAGGCCCTGATCGCCGCCGGGGGCGGGATCGTGGTGGTGACGGTCCTCATCCTCTTGCTCAGGCGCCTGCTCGGCAACGGGATCGACTCGCTCGCGACCTCCGACACGGTGAAGCCGGCGATTACCTCCGTCTGGGACATCGTCACCGGGGGGCTGCGCCAGCGGGCCCTCATCGTCCTCGCGATCGGGGTGGCGTTCGTCGGCGGCGGGATGCTTGCGGGCCCGGGCCGCCGCGAGTTTGCGGCACGACGGTTCCTGGCGCCGTACCTGCGCGACCATCCGGTCGCGGTCTACGCCGCGGTCGCCGTGCTCTTCCTGCTCTGGCTGTCGTTCATCCCGGGAATCAACAATCTCGGCCAGGTCGTGGTGATCATCGTGCTGGCGGCGCTCGCCGTGATCGGCATCGAGATCCTGCGGCGGCAGACGGCGCGCGAGTTTCCGCGCGGCACGGACAGCGCCTGAGCGGTCCGACCAACGAAGGCGTCATCGCCCACTCGCCTCGAGCCCTTCCGCGAGCCACGCCTTCGCGGCGGCGAGCTCGTGGACCGGGAAGGCTCGGGCCTTGCCGGGCAGGAGGAACGAGAGCGCGCGCAGCGCCGGCCGCATCCAGTCCTCGTCGCTGACAACGGCGACCCGCTCGAACGAGGTGACATGGCGGGCCCGAAAGCCGGTATCGGCGGTCATCGCGTCGCCCTCGATCTCCCGCGCCTCGGGGCCGAAGAGGTAGAGGAGCCTGACCTTTTGGCCGCCAGCCATCTCGCGGCGCAGGACGGGCTCCACCGCCTCCTCCCAATCGTCGTCCTCGACCTCGCCGATCGCCTCGAAGCCGATCGTGCCGGCGGGCATGTCCGTCATTCGCCGCAGCATCGTTTCTCCTGCCCCGCCCAACCGAGCGAGGGCCTCGCGGCAGACCTTACGACGCGGACTCCGGCTGGGCCGCCGGCTGCAGCGCGTCCTGGAGCTTCTTGGTGTCCTCGTCCGAGAGCGAGGTCCTGATCACGGTGCCGCCGTATTGCTGGAGCGCTGCGATCGCCTTGTCGGGGGTCACCTGCTCGATCACCATGAAGAGCGCCGAGGTCCCCGGCTGCAGGTGATCGCGCACTTGCTGCTGGAACTGCTTGTCGATCGCCTTCTCGCCGAAATGGCCCATCAGCGCCCCCATCCCGGCCCCGAGCGCGAGCCCCGCGAACGGAATGAAGAATAGGAGGCCGAACAACATGCCCCAGAACCCCCCCCAGACGGCACCGCTGCCGGCGTCGGCGCCGCCGTGGGTGGTGTGGACGTGGTACTTGCCCTCATTGTCGCGGGAGATCGCGGCTACCTGGTCGGCCTGGATCACCAGGTCGGCCTCGAGGCCCTGCACCGTCTCCCGTGCCCGCTCCGCGGTGACCTCGTCCGAATACCCGATCGCAACCAGCGTTGCCATAGGCACATCTCCTTTGTGCGGTTGAAGACGACCCTCGTCCCGGCTGGCGTGCCATCGGCCGGGCCTTGGATCGTCACGTCGCCGGAAACATACTCGACGGAATCGGCGGGCCCTAGACCTGTTGCTTCAGCTCCTCCGCCTCGGCGTCGATCTGGCGCTTCAGCTCCTCTGCGTCTGCGTCGATCTGCTTCTGGAGCAGCTTGCGCGCGCGCTTCGTCGCCTTCTCGATCTGCTCGTCGATCCGCGACTCCCCGATGACGATCACCGCGGCCGTGCCCTCGTCGAGTCCCTCGCCCAGGTCCTTCAGATCGCCGCGCGACATCCCGCGCCAGAGATGCCCGATCACACCACCGGCGGTGCCGCCCACAATCGCGCTGCCGATGATCGAGGGCGGGAACAGGATTCCCGCCACCGCGCCGACCGCGATCCCGCTCCAGGCCCCGTGCTGCGTCGGCTTCTCGGTCTTGCGGACGTGGACGTCACCCTCCTCCTTCTCGATCACCGCGGCGTCGAAGGTGCCGATCGCGCCCCCGACGTGCAGGTCGAAGACCGCGTCGTAGTCGGCTTCGGCGGCGGCGATGTCGTCGTAGATGGCGGCGTAGAGGAAAACGGGTCTGTCGGCCATTGGTCAAGCTCTCCTTTCTCGGGGTCACCGCGCGTAGGTCCGTGCGCTCGAAGGGCGGCGATCGGAGCCGAACCGAACCTAGTCCTCCGAGCCGGCGATGTAAAGGGGCCAAGCCCTACGGACCGATCACGAGAGGAGAAGCGGGCGCGTCGTCGAACCTGGCGCATGCCCGCAATGCGAGGGCCGAAACCCGCAAGGGAGGAAGGACGGATCCAATGTCAGTGTCTTCGCGCACTCGCGAGAGGCAGCCCACCGGCTGGACAGTCTTCGCCGGCGCGCTCCTGCTCATCGTCGGATCGCTCGACGCCCTGTGGGGGCTGGCCGCGATCCTCAACGACCAGGTCGTCGTCGTCGGCGGCCGCGGCGCGATCATCGCCGACCTCACCGCGTGGGGCTGGATCCACCTGATCCTCGGCTCGGTCGTCGCCCTGACCGGGGTCGGCCTCTTCACCGGAAGCTCCGGCGCCCGATGGGCAGCTGTCTTCTTCGTAGCGCTGAACTCGATCGCGCAGATCGTCTGGTTCCCGGCCGCCCCGCTGTGGGCGTTCCTGATGATCATCCTCAACGTCACGATCATCTACCAGCTGACGGCTCGCTGGGAAGCCTGAGATCCGGCTTGGCGATCGGCGCTGCTGCCGGTCAGCAGCGGTGTCCGCTATCCCGGAGTTTGCCCCGGCAGGGTCGACTCCGCGTCAGGAAAGCGCGCGAATAAGCGGAGGAAGAGCAGGAAGATGTTGAGGACGTCGAGGAAGTCCCCGCCGCGAGCGGGATTGCCTCCTGCGTCCCGGCTCGGCGCAGGCGGTTGAAGTCGATGACGGTGTAGAGCCCGAAGATCGCAAGACCGGCCAGCGACCAAGCCGTGTACACGGCCGGAATCCGGACGAACATGAGCACGATCCCCGCTCCGAGCAGCGCCAACAGCAGCACGAACGCGGTCCGGTAGAGGAACGAGAGGTCGCGGCGAACGGCGTAGCCCCCTGCTCCGGGCGCCGCCACGAAGAGCGCGGTGGCCCCGCACGCCTGACGGACCGCGGTTGGATCGGTCTTCGAGTAGTCACACTTTTCGCCACACGCGGCCGCCACCTGGCTTCTTCGGCGATCTCAACGGAACCGCTCGGCTCGGGCGCCCGGCGTTTCGCTCGAAGGCGCATCGCTACTCGCCGGAGCCATAGAGAAGCCCCGCCTGCGCGGGGCTTCTCCCGTAGCAGGCCTGTAAGCCGGAGTCTCGTCATACCTTCGCCAGCAGGGGGCCGCGGCATGGCCGGACGGAGGTCCCAATCTCGAAGAGATCGACGATTTCCTTCGCCACTGCAGCGTCGAGCGGCGCCTTGCGCCGCTCACGTGCTCGGCGTATGAGCGTGACGTGCGAGCCTGTCACGCCTTCCTGGCTGGAGCGGGGATCGCGTCCTGGGCTGAGGTACGACCGCCCGACCTTCGCCGGTTCCTGGCGGCTGAGGTGGCCTACCGGCCCGCGCCGTCGAGCCAGGCGCGCACCCTCGCCGCCGTCAAGGGGTTCTTTCGCTTCCTACTCGAGAACGAGTCCATCGAGCGCGACCCTGCCCTCGTCATCCGGACGCCGAAGAAGCGCGCGGCCCTGCCCGACGCTCTCGACCAGCGCGAGCTCGCGCGGCTTTTGGCGGCCGTAGACCGCGACGACGTCTGGCAGCGCCACTACTCGGGGCGGCGGGAGCGCGATCGCCTCCTGCTTGCGCTCTTCGCCTACGCGGGCCTTCGCCGCTCCGAGCTTCTCGGCCTCAATTGGGATGACGTCGACCTCGAACGGCGCTGCTGCGGGTCCACCGGGCGAAGGGCGGCCGTGCGCGAGTGGTCCCCCTCCACCCCGCCCTCC
>JBKPNB010000164.1:0-5674 GCA_046732395.1 Actinomycetota bacterium
GGGTCGTCCTCCTCGGCCTCCGCCAGCGCGGCGACCTGCCGAAGTTCGCGCGGCAGGTGTCGAACCCGGCCTCCTCCCAGTACCGGCGGTTCGTGAACCTCGCCGAATTCCGCCGCCGTTTCTCGGCTCGCGACGCCGATCGCCGGCGGGTCCTGCGGTTCCTGCGGCGCCGGCGGGGGGTCGAGAACGTGGAGCTCAGCTCGACGCGGACGATCGCGCTGGGCGTGATGAGTCCTGCCGCCGCGCGGCGCACGTTCTGCGTCGCGGGTCCGGCGCCGCCGACCTCGGGGCTCTGCATCCCGCGACGGCTCCGTCCCGCGGTCCGCCAGATCTCGGCTGGCGAGAGCTACCAGATCGGGGGACCGGGACGCGCGGCCCCTCCAAGGGCATCGACGCGACGAGCCGTCCCCGCTCAGGGAAGCCCGCACGGCTGCCCCGACGCGCTCGAGGCCGGCGGCTTCACCCCGAACCAGCTCGCCACCGCCTACGGCGTCGACGGGCTGGCGGCCCAGGGCCTCGGCGGGCAGGGCGTGCGGGTCGTCACCCTCACCTCCGAGACGGCGCACGACATCGGCCTCGGCACCTGGGCCCACTGCTTCGACCTCCCCGAGCCGAACGTGCGGCCGGTCTCGATGCCCGGCGGCAACGACTCGACCGCGGTCCCGTCGACCGAGGAGTCCCTCGACATCGAGGCCCTCTCCTCGCTGGCGCCGCGGCTGGCGCGGATCACGCCGATCTTCGTCCCCCTCGATCAGGGCTTCGGCAACTCGTTCGCGCTGTTCATGTTCGGGGCGCTCGACCCGGCGCGCCAGGGGGGACGGCTGCCCGACGTGCTCTCGATCAGCGACGGCGTCTGCGAGCAGAACTTCACCCACGACCAGCTCCGGCTCGGCCAGCGGATGCTGCGCGAGGCGGCGGCGCTCGGGATCACGGCGCTCGCGGCCTCCGGCGACGCCGGCTTCCTCGGCTGTGAGACCGGGAAGCCGGGCGCCAACTTCCCGAACAGCTCGCGGTTCGTCACCGGGGTCGGTGGCACCCAGCTCACCCTCGACGCGGGCAACGAGATCGCGAGCCAGGTCGTCTGGTCGACCTTCGCCAGCGAGGGCAGAAACGGGGCCGGGACCGGCGGCGGCCCGAGCGCGGTCTGGAAGCGTCCGAGCTTCCAGCGCGGCCCGGGGATCGGTCCGGCGCTCCAACCCCACGGGCACACTCGCCTCGGCCCCGACGTCGCCTCGATGGCCTCGGGCGAGCCGGGGATCTCGACCTTCGACGGCGGCCAGGGCGGCTGGGGCACGGACAGCGGCACCAGCGCCGCGACCCCGCTCACCGCCGCGATCGTCGCCCTCGTCTCGGAGCGCGAGCGCGATGCAGGTCGACCGCCGCTCGGCTCGCTGCCGCCGTTGCTCTACGCCCTCGCCCGCGGGCCCGACTACCACTCGATCTTCGACGACATCACGGTCGGGACGAGCTCGCAGAAGCCGAGCTCGCCCGCGGCGCAGACCCCTGCCGGCGGCGCCGCCCAAGCCGGCTACGATCTCGCCACGGGCCTCGGCTCGCTCGACGCCAGCGCGTTCGCCGACGCCGTCGCCGCCCGGGCGGCGGCGCGCTCGAAGTAGCCCACCGCCGGCCGCCCGCGCGCCGGGCGGGTTCGAAAACTCGGTCCCAAGGCTTGCGCGGGGCAGGGACCCCGCTGTAGGGTTGGGCGGTTGGGGACGTTTGCAGGGGACGGGCGATCGCGGCCCGCACGGGCACCGGCCCGCTGCACGATGCGCCCGACCATCGCTGGCCCTGGAGCGATCGCGCGGAGACGACTCTCGCCGGCGCTGCTGGTCCCGGGGGTCTTGCTCGGGCTGACGCTCATGCTGCCCGCGCCCGCCCGCGCCGCCGATTTCGACGAGTCGCTGGTTACCGTCGAGAGCCCGAGGCTCGACCATCTCTTCCAGTCGCGCCCCGCCCGGGTGCCGGTGCGGCTGCGGGTGCGGCCCGGAGTGCGGGTGCACGCCACCCTGAAGCACCACTCAGTTCGCCTCGGCCCCAAGCGGGGCGGCGTGCTCACCGGGCGGGTCGTCGTTCGGGGCAGCGGCCCCGCCGACCTCCGGGTCCGCGCGCACCGGCGGGGCACGGTCGACGTCGACGTCGTGCGTGTCTTCTTGGGCCACGAGATCCGGGGATTGGTAAGCGCCGCCGTCCCCCCCCGCGTCTCCGGAACCGCGCCCGCGCGGGTGCGCCTGCGGCGGCCCGGCTACCGCCTGCTCGTGTCGCTGAACGGCCGACCCGTGCGGGGGATGTTCGCCTCGCCGCCGGGCAGCCGCCTCAGGCGAAACCGCCTGTCGGCAAGCGAGGGCCTGCGTTTCGGGCGAAACCGCCTGCGTGTAGTCGCCTTCGCGCGCGACGGCCGCTACACCCGCGCCGTTCGCTCGTTCGTCGTCTCGCGGGCGCGTCCCCTGGCGGCCACCGGTGGTGACCGCCACGTCCGGCGCGGCCACTCCATCCTGCTGAGCGCTGGACACTCGCGGGCCACCCGGAGCGGTGGCCGCCTCGCCTATCGCTGGCGACTAATCGGCCGGCCCCATGGCTCCCAGGCGCGCCTGCGTCACGCGGCGCGGGCGAAGCCCAGCCTGCGCCCCGACCGCTACGGCCGCTACGGTCTCCGCCTCAGCGTGCGAGAGGCTTCGCGAGGATCCTCTCATCGGAGCAAGGGCAACCGGGTCGCCATCGACAGCCAGCGCCTCGTCGCCTTCCCCACCGACCCCATGGGCCTCCGGCTGGTGGTGGAAACCGGCGGCATCGTCATCGGGGCGGAGCCCACGAGCTCCGACCCGACGCCGGCCGGCGCCTGGTACCGGAACCAGGGAGGTCCTGCCACCGTTCAACTCCTCACCTTCGATCGCGCAACGGCCGACATGCTGTCCAACCAGTCCTTCACCCGCGACAAGACCGGCATCGGAAAGCTCGAGAGCGCGATCAAGGACGTGAAGAGCGGCAAGCTCGTCGTGGTCGCGGCATCACCGGCTCAACCCGCGATCGCGAGCGACGCCGTCGACTCACTCAACGACGCCCTCGGCGATATCGGTGCGCCGGCCCTCTCGAAGACCCTGCTGGCGAGCCAGGCAGGGTTCTCGGTAGTCGGCGTCCGTGGCATCCAGAAGGGTGGGGCGTATGTCGATCCGAACGTCCCGCCGCCGCCCGGCGATCCGGCCGCGGTGGGGTTCGACGGAGCAATCTCCGGCTGGCTCCAGCCGTACGAGCCGCAGGTGGGGGGCTCGAAGGTCCTCACGTTCGTCCCGTCGGACTACGAGCAGTTCGACACCGGCGGCGACAACGGCGCCGGGCAGGCGACGATCACGATCGGCGACAACGCCTACACCGGGTCGCTTCCCCCCGGGCAGGCGGGATTCCTGGTCGTCACCCTCGCCGGCGGCACCGCCAGCTCGCAGGTCTACCGTACGAACGGCGGCGGAAACGACCTCGACGACCAGGCGTCGCTGGGGGCAAAGCTCCTGTTCGTCGCCCCCGACCCCGACCAGCTCGTCTTCATGCAGAGCATCGGCAAGCCGAAGCCGACGACCGTGAGCTGGGCAAACATCGGCGACGGAATCGCCCAGCTGAAGGGGGATCCCACCACGGTCAACACGCTGGACGGAAAGACCGACTACGCGTTCGTCGGCGGCAGCGGCGTCGATCATGCAGCGCAGGCGACGTCGGCCACGGGACTCCCCGGCCGTCTCTCAGGGGTGCTCGGTCGAAGCCGGAGCTTCCACGTCCAGCCCCTCCTCTCCGACACCAGCGGGATACCCGATTACAGCCTGCTGCCGATCGTCTTCCGGGCCCCCAACCCGGGCGGGTGGCCGACCCCGGGCGGCCCGTCCGTGCTCAAGTACGTCAGCAACCAGCTCACCAAGGACAACAAGAACCCGGACGACGACATCCGGGTCGAGTACGACGGATCCATGGAGGACTTCAAGACGGACCTGACCAACGTGAGCTGTGCCGGGCAGCCCGACGAGGCCGACTGCAACGCCTTGAAGGATGAGCTGGACACCGAGTTCGGGTGGGTCGATGACGTCCACGACCTCACCGGCGGGATGCAATCGGCGCTCCTGACCGCGACCTCCGTCCAATCCACGGCGCTGCTCCCGCAGGCGCAGCAGGCCGTCTCGCAGTCGCTCGCCGTGCCCGATAGCGGGGCACTGGGCACGGTTATCGACTACATCGCCGACATCGTCAACTTGATCTCGGTGATTCCGACGCCAACCGAGCCGTCGGGGGGCGGAGCTCCGATGGTGGGATCACCGGTGCCGCCGCAGCCCGAGGAGAAGGACTCGGGCACGATGGGGGTGCTGGCCGCAGTCCTCCAGCTCGCCGGCGACACCGCAACCGACGCTTCGGGCAATCCGCTCGTCGGACAGATCCAGGCGAAGGCCAGTCAGCTCGATCAGCAGCTCGGGAAGAACCTCGGCGACCTCCACGACCAGATCGACCAGATCGATCAGATCCTTGTCGCCGACTACGGCAAGCTGAAGGCGGTGGGAAGCGAAAGCGACGCGGGGGAGCCGTTCCAGTGGGGGAGCGACGTAGACCAGGCAGCGCTGGGCCAGCTCACCCAGGCGGCGCTCGAGTGGTTCTACGGCAGCCTGCTGCCGATCGGCTACACGGTCGACGAGCTCACGCCCGGGGAGCACAACTCGGCCGGCCAGAGCACCGACACCTATCAGTGCCGGAGGGAGAAGAACGACGAGTTCGTGCTGATCCACCCCTACCGAGGCACTCCCCCCTCGGCCCAGTTCCCGTACGTCACGGCCCTGAACCCCGACGGGTCCCCGAAGACTCCGACGGTATGGACGCTCGCGAAGACCGACCCAAGCGGCGTCTACGACGGGAACCTGGCCCCGAGCGGCGCGCTCGCCAACATCTTGTTCGGAGCGCCCGACGCGCAGCCGCCGGGCCTCGGGCTGCACGCGTCCTTCTTCCTCCCGCGCTACCTGAAGGAGGTACCGCAGAACTGCTGAACGGCTTGAGGTCCTCGCCACGCGATCAGGACTCCAGAAGGCCGGTGCCGCATCGCGCACCTCGGCTCGCTCGGCCGCGACAATACCGCGGCTGGGCGGCGTTCGCCCTGCCGCTGGCCGTGGTCGCGATCGCCAGTCCCGCCTACGGCGGTGCCTTCCCGGGCGCCAACGGGAAGATCGCCTTCTCGCGCGACGTATCGGGCGTGCCCGGCGGGGCGGACCTCTACGCCGTGAACCCCGACGGCACTGACCTCACCCAGCTGACGAGTAGCGGCGGCGCTGACGATCTGGGTCCCGCATTCTCCCCCGACGGCACGAGCATCACCTTCGCCAGGTCGGCGAACATCTACGTCGCCGACTCGGACGGCTCGAACCTGCATCAGGTTACGTCCGCCGGCAAAGACCGCGACCCCGAATTCTCGCCGGGTGGAAACCAAATCGTGTTTTCGCGGGTCATCCGGACGAGCCCTCCGCCGGCGTCCACACCCGGCTACGGCGTCTTCGTCATGAACAGCGACGGCTCCAGCGTCGAGCAGCTGACCGATCCCCCGGCCGACCCGTACGGGCAGCCCCTGTCGGACCTCGAGCCCACCTACTCACCCTCGGGCGAGAAGATCGCCTTCACCCGCATGGATATTGAGAGTCCATTCGTCGTCCCGGCCCAG
>JBKPNB010000165.1:0-11439 GCA_046732395.1 Actinomycetota bacterium
CGTTCACCCGGGCGAGCGTGGTGCTGGCCCTTCTGTTCGTCACCCTGCCGTTCGTCATCCGCGCAGTCCAGCCGGTGCTGCTCGAGCTCGACCGGGATATGGAGGAGGCGGCGTCGTCGCTCGGAGCCCGCCCGCTGGCCGTCTTCAGGCGGATCATCCTCCCGAATCTGACTCCGGCGATCCTCGCCGGTGCGGCGCTCGCGTTCGCGCGGGCGATCGGCGAGTTCGGCTCGCTCGTCCTGCTCACCGGCAGCGCCCCGTTCCACACCGAGGCGGCGTCGGTGTTCATCTTCAACCAGATCCAGAGCGACAACCCGGTCGGGGCCGCGTCGGTCTCCGTCATGTTGCTGCTCATCGCGCTGCTGGTCTTGTTGCTGATCGGGTTCTTCTCGCGTCGGAGCGTCCGCCATGTTGTCTAGGCGCCGGCTCGGCAAGTACGGGCTGCGGACCTTCGCGCTCGGCTACCTCGCCCTCCTGCTCGTGATCCCGGTGGGGATGGTGTTCGTGCGGATGTTCGACGAGGGGATCGGCAACGCCTGGAGCTCGATCACCTCGCCCGACGGGCTCCACGCCTTCTACATGACGCTGCTGATGGTCGCGATCGCGGTCCCGGCGAACACGATCTTCGGCGTCGGCTGCGCCCTGCTGCTGGTCCGCAGCAGATTCCGCGGCAAGGCGCTGCTGAACGCGATCATCGACATCCCGTTCGCGATCTCCCCGGTGGTAATCGGCCTTTCGCTCGTGCTCGTCTACGGCCAGCTCGGCTGGTTCGGCGACTGGCTGTCTGAGAACGGGATCCAGGTGATCTTCTCGACGCCTGGGATGGTGCTGGCGACGATCTTCGTCTCGCTGCCGTTCGTCGTCCGCGAGGTCGTCCCGGTGCTCCAGGAGATCGGCGACGATCAGGAGCAGGCGGCGCGGACGCTCGGCGCCGGGCCCTGGCAGACGTTCTGGCGGATCACGTTGCCGGCGATCCGTTGGGGTGTCGCCTACGGCGTCGTACTGACGACGGCCCGGGCGCTCGGCGAGTTCGGCGCCGTCAGCGTCGTCTCCGGCCGGATCACCGGGCAGACCGAGACCGTGCCCCTGTACGTGCAGCGAGCGTTCACGAACTTCGACCTGGCGGGCGCGTACGGAGCGTCGGTCGTGCTGGCGCTGATCGCCGTCTCGACGCTCGTCCTGATGAATCTGGCGAGAAGAAAGGAGGCGTCCCCGTGAGCATCATTGTGGAAGGGGCGACCAAGCGGTTCGGTGGCTTCACCGCCATCGACCACGTCTCGATCGAAGTCCCGGACGGCTCGTTGACCGCGCTGCTCGGGCCGAGCGGGAGCGGCAAGTCGACCCTGTTGCGGGTGATCGCCGGCCTCGAGCGCCCGGACCTCGGCGTGGTGATGATCGCCGGTCGCAACGTGACCGGCGTCCCGGTCGAGGAGCGCGGCGTCGGCTTCGTGTTCCAGCACTACGCGGCGTTCAAGCACATGAGCGTCCGCAACAACATCGCCTTCGGCCTCAGCATCCGCAAGCGGCCGAAGGCCGAGATCCGCCGGCGGGTCGACGAGCTGCTGGGGCTGGTCCATCTCGAGGGGTTCGCGGATCGCTACCCGGCCCAGCTCTCGGGCGGGCAGCGGCAGCGGATGGCGCTGGCGCGGGCGCTCGCGGTCGAGCCTAGGGTGCTGCTCCTCGACGAGCCGTTCGGCGCCCTCGACGCGACTGTCCGCAAGGAGCTGCGGGCGTGGCTGCGGCGCCTCCACGACGAGGTGCACGTGACGACGATCTTCGTCACTCACGACCAGGAGGAGGCGATGGATGTCGCGGAGCAGATCGTGGTCATGAAGGAGGGCCACGTCGAGCAGGCGGGCGCGCCGCGCGACCTCTACGAGCATCCGGAGACCGAGTTCGTGATGGGCTTCGTCGGCGAGGTCAACCGTCGCGGCGCGATGTTCATCCGGCCCCACGACGTCGAGCTCTCGCACCTGCGCGCCGACGGCGCCGAGGAGGCGCTGATCGAGCGAATCGTCCACCTCGGCTTCGAGGTCAGGGTCGAGCTGGTGCTGGCCGATGGCGACCACCTGTGGGCGCAGCTCACGCGCTCGCAGGCTGAGGAGCTCGAGATCAGCCAGGGCCAGATCATGTACGCCCGGCCGAGCCGGGCGCGGGTGTTCGACGAGGAGGGCGAGCCGACCACGGCCGAGATGGCGGCTTGAGTCGATGAGCCTTGCGTCGCTCGTTCTGTGGGCGTTGCTCGCCCTCCTGATCGGGGTCCTCGGACTGGTGCTGTGGTGCACGGCCGTCGACCTGGCGAAGTCGGCGAGCGCGGCCGCCGAGCGGCTCAGCGAGCCCGGCGTACGTCCGGATCCTCGCTCAGGCGCAGCACCGGCTGCGGGAGATCGCGATCGACGAGATCGGCCAGGGTGACCGACTCGAGCACCTCGCGGACGTTTGCGCGGAGCGCCAGCCAGACGCTCTGAAGCGGCTCGGCCGCGCCCTGATAGACGAGCTCCTCCGCCGGCGCGCCGCGGACGTTCGCCAGCGGCCCGTCGACGGCGCGAATCAAGTCGGCGATCGTGATCTCGTCGGCCGGGCGGGTGAGCCAGTGCCCGCCTTCCGCGCCCCGCTTCGAGTGGACGATCCCGGCGTGGCGGAGCTCGGCGAGGATGTTCTGCAGGAACGGCAGCGGGATCCCCTGCGCTTCGCCGATCGCCTCCCCCTTCAGGGGATGCTCGCCGTCGGCGCTGGCTGCGAGCTCGATCGCCGCCCGGACCGCGTAGTCGGCCTTAGCGGAGACCCTCATTCGGGCATTCTCCCCGACCGACCGGCCGGCGCGTCGCGCCGCCTTACTCCGCCGGGTCGCGCCGGACCTCGGCGGGCTCGACGTCGTCGCGAAGCCCCTTGAACGAGGGAGCGCGGAGCGTCCCCGCCTGGGTCCACTCGTTGAACTCGACGCGGGCCACGAGCTCGGGCTCGACGAATCGGGCCTCCCTCGGCGGCTGGCGGCCCGAGAACGGGCTGCTGTCGCGCTCGCGCGGGGCGAACAGCCGGGCGAGATCGTCGAGGACACGCTCGGTGAAGCCGGTTCCCACTCGCCCCGCGTAGTGGAGCCTGCCATCGTCGTCGTAGTGACCGACCAGGAGCGCGCCGATGCGGCCGCTGCGGCCACCCTGCCCCGGCATCCAGCCGGCGACGACGAGGTCGGTGGTGCGGACGTTCTTGACCTTGATCCAGGCCCGGTTCCGGCGCCCGGGGACGTATGGGGAGTCGAGCCGCTTCGCGACCAGCCCCTCGAGCCCGCGGCTGTGGGTGAGCTCGAGCAGGTCGCGGCCGTCGCCGAGGTGGTGGCGCGGCGCCTGGAGGTGGGGGCCGCCGAGCTCGAGTGAGTCGAGCGCGTCCCGACGCTCGGCGTAGGGGGCGTCGAGCAGCGAGCGGCCGTCGAGGTGGAGGACGTCGAAGGCGATGTAGGTGGCGGGGGCGTCGGCCATCCGCCGGCGGACGGCCGAGTCGGAGGCGAGGTGCATGCGGCGCTGGAGGCGCTGAAAGTCGGGCCGGCCGTCGTCGTCGAAGGCGACCACCTCGCCATCGATCACTGCCTCGCGCGCACCGAGCGCCTCGCGCAGCGCCCGCGTCACCTCTGGGTACTGCGAGCTCACGTCGCGAAGGTTGCGGCTCTCGAGCCGGACCTGACCCGGCTCGCAGTAGGCGAGGGCCCGGACCCCGTCCCACTTCAGCTCGTAGGCGAACGCGCGCTCGTCGCGCGGCAGCTTCCCGGGACAGGCGAGCATGGGCCGCAGGCCCCGGGGAAGCGGCTCGCGGGCGGCGTCCTCCGGGGGATCCATGCGGTGGATCATCCAGTTGTCGCCCTTGGTGGCGAACAGGGCGTAGCGGCCGCGGACCCGCTCGCCCGAGAAGTCGAGCACCACCTTGTCGTCGGTGAACTTCTCGGCGACGTAGGTGCCGCGATCCCAGATCAACATCGTCCCGGCGCCGTACTCGCCCTTCGGGATCTCACCCTCGAACTCGAGGTACTCGAGCGGATGGTCCTCGGTGCGGACGGCGAGCCTGTTGTCCTTCGGCGCGGCCGGAACGCCGCGCGGCAGCGCCCAGGATGCGAGGGTGCCGTCGCGCTCGAGCCGCAGGTCCCAGTGGATCCGGCGCGCATGGTGCTCCTGGATGACGAAGCGCTTGCCGCGCGGCTCGTCCTTTTTGGCCTTGCGGCCCCGTGGCTCGGGCGTCCGATCGAACGAACGCTTGCGCTTGTAGTCGGCGAGCTTCTCCTTAGCCATCTGCGCACCGATGCTAGGCGCTCGGGCGCGACGGGAAGATCGTCGTCCGCCGGGGCGCGGTGGCCCGGCGGACTGATGGACTCCTAGGCGGGAGTGGGGTGACCGCGACCGGCCGCGGTCCGGGAGACGAGGCGGCCGCTGATGACGGCAGCGATGCCGCCCAGGAGGCCGACCCCGAGCGCCCCGAGCGCCCAGCCGGCGCCGGTGAGGTCGATGTTCAGGACGTTGTCCAGCGACCAGCCCCCCGCCCCGATGCCGGCGAGCGCGAACAGGGCCGCAACCAGCGCCAGATTGAATTCGAAGCCCTGGTTGGTGTTGAAGAACCCGTTCTTGAGATGAACGGTGATCACGGCCGCGGTCATCACTCCGATCAGCGCCGCGGCGGCGATCGGGGTCACGAGCCCGAGGGCGATCGCGAGACCGCCGAAGAACTCGGCGCCGCCGGCAACCCAGGCGTGGTGCTTGCCGGGGCGAAGCCCGATCTGGTCGAACATCCCCGCGGTGCCCCCGATGCCGCCGCCCCCGAACGCCCCGAAGAGCTTCTGGGCTCCGTGGGCGGAGAAGATGAGGCCGACGACGAGTCGCAGGCCCAACAGTGCGAGGTTCATGTCGTGGTTCCTTTCCAAGCCGTGCCCAGCGGGGGCACAGCCCCAAACTGCTTGCCTGCGCAAGCATATCACCCGAATGCGTGCGCGCGCAAGTAGTTCCCTGCTGGCGGGAAGCCAAACTCGCGGCGGAGGGGGACGCGTCTCGTGGGCTCAGGAGCCGGCTGCGACCGCGGCCGACGCTCGCAGCACCCGCGGCCACAGCTCGCCGAGCTGCGAGATCTGCTCGTCGCTGAGGGCGCTGAAGAACCGGCGCTCGATTCCCTCGGAGTGAAGCGCCTGCATCTCCGCCAGGAGCGTCCGCCCCTCGTCGGTGATCACTGCGTAGACGACGCGCGAGTCGCTCGGACACGACTGCCGCTTGAGCAGGCCCCGCCTCTCGAGCTCGGTGACCAGCCGCGAAACGCGGCTCGGACTCAGCATCGCCTGCTCGGCGACCTCGGACATCCGCAGGTAGCCCTCGTCGGAGTTGGCGATCCCGAACAGCACCTCGAACGCGCTCAGCGGGATCCCGACGTTCGCGATCAGATCGGCGTCGAGCGCCTTGGTGATCGCGGCGTGCGTCTGGAGGAACCCGATCCAGGCCGCCCGCTTCTCGTCGGACATGCCGCGAAGGACCTCGTCGCAGGCCTCCATCGTCTTCTCCGAGCCATCGATCGCCATTTCCTTGCCCGCGCAAATGGTAGCCGGGACGCCGGTCCTCGGTTGATCGCGCAGTTTGCTTCGCGTCGCGATGTCAACTGCACGTTCGCTCCCCCGCACCCGTGCGACACGGGCACCATAAGCTCCGTATCGCCCCCGTAGCTCAGCGGTCAGAGCGGCAGCCTTTTAAGTTGCGCGACGTGAGTTCGACTCTCACCGGGGGCACTCGGCGGGGTTGACGCCGCAGCCCGCAGCGGAAAGACTCAGGGCCGTGACCAAGCCCGAGCGCGCGACGGATCGCCGCATCAGCCGCCGGAGGCTGCTCGGCGCGGGGGGCGCCGGGGCGGCCGGCTACGCGCTCGCCGGGCCGGCCGGGAGGGCGGCAGCGGCCAGGGGACGCAAGGTCGACGTGATCGTCGTCGGCGCCGGGCTTGCGGGGCTCGCCGCGGGCCGGGCGCTGAAGCAGGCGGGGCGCTCGTTCGTCGTGCTGGAGGCGCGTGAGCGGGTCGGCGGGCGGACGCTCAACGTCGACATCGGCCACGGCAAGGTCGTCGAGATCGGCGGTCAATGGGTCGGCCCGACGCAGAACCGGGTCCTGAAGCTGATCAAGCAGCTGGGCCTGCGGACGTTCAAGACCTTCGTCGACGGCGACAACATCTACTACCGCAACGGCACGCTCCAGCGCTACACGGGGACGACCCCGCCGGTCGACCCCGCCGTCCTCGTCGAGGTCGCCAACGTCCTCGCGGATACAGACTCGATGGCAGCCCAGGTCCCGCTCGATGCCCCGTGGGAGGCCGCGAGGGCGCTCGAATGGGACTCGCAGACGGCCGAGACCTGGAAGCTCCAGCGCGCCCTGCTGCCGGAGACCCGCGACCTCTACGACCTCGCGATCACCTCTGTGTTCGCGGCCGAGCCGCGCGACCTCTCGCTCCTCGGCGTCCTCTTCTACACCCACTCCGCGGGCAGCTTCGAGAACCTGATCAACACGGCCGGCGGCGCCCAGGACAGCCGCATCGTCGGCGGCTCGCAGCAGATCGCGATCCGCCTCGCGAAGCGGCTCGGGCGCTCGATCGTCCTCGGCGCCCCCGTCTTCGAGGTCGACCACGGCCACGGCCGGGTCGAGGTCGCGACCAAGCACGGGCGCTTTGTCGGCAGGCGGGCGATCATCGCGGTGGCCCCCGTAATGGCGAGCCGGATCCGCTACTCCCCTGCGCTTCCGGCCCGCCGCGACCAGCTCACCCAGCACGTCCCGATGGGGACCGTGATCAAGTGCATGGCGGTCTACGACGGCCCGTTCTGGCGCGATCAGGGCCTGAGCGGAATGGCGACCAGCAGCACCGGGCCGGTCAAGCTCACCTTCGACAACTCGCCGCCGGACGGCAAGCCCGGCGTCCTGCTCGGCTTCGTCGAGGGACAGGAGGGGCGGGACCTCCTCGGCGCTCCCCGGTCCAAGCGCCGGGCCCAGGTGCTCGCCTCGTTCGAGCGCTACTTCGGGGCGAAGGCCCGCACCGGCGTCCGCCGCTACATCGACAAGAGCTGGGCCGCCGATCCCTGGACGCGCGGCTGCTACGTCGGCTACTACCCGCCCGGCGTTCTGGTCGGCTACCGCGACGCCGTCCGCGCGAGCGTCGACCGCGTGCATTGGGCCGGCACCGAGACCGCGACCGAGTGGAACGGCTACATGGACGGCGCGATCCAATCCGGCTACCGGGCGGCCCGGGAAGCGCTGGACCGGCTCTGAGCGCGCGCGCTCGCCGCTATTTGGCCCTGGGCGCGGGCGCGGTCCTCGCCGCCGCGCTCCTGTCGGTTCCCGCCGCCTCGGCCGCCCTCCACAACACCGGTCCCCCTCCGCCCAGCAAGCGCGAGTGTGCGGCCGCGGCGGCGAGCCGCGAGGCCCCGCCCGAGCTCGCCCTGGACCCGAAGCCGGAGGCGCCGCGGGTGTTCGCCATGCAATTCAAACAGGACCTCGCGAACGTCGTCAGCTACCGCAGCTTCCGGACCAAGGTCGAGTGCATGCTGCGCCGCTACGTCGTCCCGCACCTGACGCGGAGCCGCCCGAACGTCGTCGCCTTCAACGAGGACATCGGGCTGATGACGCTCGCGACCGGATCGCGCGGCGCCGCCGCGCGCTCGATCTTCCGCAAGCCGAGCTGCACGCCGCCCCCGTGCGGAGCGCTCGGCGCGCTGGACGCGATCAGCGCCGCCTACTCCGGACCGATCGACGCCTACCGCTCGCGCTTCCCCGCCATGGAACCGCTGGTCGCCGGGTTCGTCGGCGCCACGGACACCTACGTCCGCGGCTGGATGCGGACCTTCGCCGACCTCGCCCGCCGCTACCACGTCTACATGATCGGGTCGAACACCCAGGCCCCGTTTCGCCGCTCCACCGACCCCAGCGACATCGCCACCTTTCGCGACCCCGACCGGCCTCGCCCCGACGGCGTCTACGTCGCCACCCGCGGGACCGCTTACAACGAGGCATTCGTCTGGGGTCCGCGGATCGTGCACCGGCACCGGCCCCGACCCCTCAAGAACCTCGTCGCCAGCAACCGCAAGGTGCCGCTGACCGCGCTCGAGCAGGGGCTCGGGGTGAGCCCCGGGCCGAGCTCGGGTCCGGCCGCGCGCGCCAACCTCCGCCCCTACCGCGTCCCAGGCACCAGGGCCCGCCTCGGGATCGCGACCAGCCTGCCGGCGTTCGAGTACGGGACCGGGTTCGGGAGGCCGGTGCCGGCCGGCATCGACCCCTGCTCCGACGTCGCCACCTACTACATGCGCTGCCTCGACGAGCTCGGCGCCAACGTCGTTATCCAGGACGAGGCCAGCCCCGGCGAGTGGGCCACCGACGCCGACTCGGGCACCTGGCAGCCGCTCGAGTGGATGGGCTCGACCTGGCGGGCGGTCGCCGACCCCACCGTCTCCTTCGACTACGAGGTGACCCCGTTCCTGGTAGGGAACCTCGCCGACCTCCCGTTCGACGGTCAGACCGCGATCGCCCAGCGCGGCGTCGCCGCCGGCCCGGGCTGCCATTTCATCGGCAACGCCCGCTTGCAGCCGAACCCTCCGGAGAGCGATCCGGCGAGCGCCCGGCGCTACACCGGCTCGAAACGACAGTTCCTGGCGATCGCGCCCTGGGTCACGGGCGACGCCCCGCGGGCGAGGCTTCGCGCGACCGCGGCGGAGCTCCTCGCCGGCTCCGGCTCGCCGCTCTCCGACGACTACCTCGAGACGGCGGCGATCGCGGATCTCCCGCTCCCGGTCGACCGCACCCGCCCCGGCTGCGCGAAGCGCGGGTGACCGCTGGCGCCGACCGCGGCCGACTCAGTGCCGGAAGTGGCGGCGGCCGGTGAACACCATCGCCGCCCCGGCCTCGTCGATGGCGGCGATCACCTCGTCGTCGCGAACCGAGCCACCCGGCTGGATGAAACCGCTCGCGCCGGCGTCGATCGCGGTTCGCGGGCCGTCGGCGAACGGGAAGAACGCGTCGGAGGCGAGCGACGAGCCGGCGAGCAGCGCCGCCGCGTCGTCGCCGCGCGCCTCGTGCGCCTTGTCGATCGCGATCCGCACCGAGTCGACCCGGCTCATCTGCCCGGCCCCGATCCCGATCGTCGCCCCATCCTTCGCGAGCACGATCGCGTTCGAGCGGACGTGGCGGCAGACCCGCCAGGCGAACAGCAGGTCGCGCCACTGGTCCTCGCGCGGCGCGACCCGGCTGACCACGTCCATCGTCTCCCGGGTCTCGGTGATCCGGTCTGGGTCCTGGACCAGCAGGCCGCCGCGAACGCGCTTGACATCGCGCTCGCGCGGCTCGTAGGAGCGCTGCTCGGTCGCCTCGAGGATCCGGATCGACTCCTTGCGCTGGAGCACCTCGAGCCCCGCCGGCTCGTACCCGGGGGCGATCAGGACCTCGATGAAGTTGGCGTGCAGGCGCTCGGCGAGCGCCGCGTCGACCGGGCGGTTGAAGGCGATCACCCCGCCGTACGCGGACATCGGGTCGCAGGCCAGCGCCGCCTCGTACGCGGTCCCGGCGTCGCCCGCGATCGCCACGCCGCACGGGTTGTTGTGCTTGACGATCACGCACGCCGGCTCGTCGAACTCGTCGAGCAGCCTGCGCGCCGAGTCGAGGTCGAGGACGTTGTTGAACGACAGCGCCCGGCCGTGGCGCTTGGCGACGCGCGAGAGCACGTGCGAGCGGGTACCGACCTCGACGTAGAGCGCCGCCTTCTGGTGCGGGTTCTCGCCGTAGGAGAGCTCGAGAAACTTCTCGTGCGGCATCACCCAGTGGCTCGGGAAGGCCTCATAGCGGAGCCCGAACCAGCGGCTGATCGCCGCGTCGTAGCGGGCGGTGACGGCGAACGCCTCGTTCGCCAGCCAGTGGCGGGTCTCGGGCGAGAGCGCGCCGTCGGACTCCTCGAGCTCGGCGAGGACGGCGTCGTAGCTCTCCGGCTTGACGATCACCGCCACGTAGCGGTGGTTCTTGGCCGCGGCGCGGATCATCGTCGGCCCGCCGATGTCGATGTTCTCGATCGCCTTGGCCTCGTCGACCTCGGCGCCGGCCACCGTCTGCTCGAACGGGTAGAGGTTGACGCAGACCAGGTCGAACGGCTCGATCCCCTCGGCCGCGAGCGTCGCCGCGTGGTCGGGGTCGTCGCGAACCGCGAGCAGCGCGGCGTGGAGACGGGGGTGGAGCGTCTTCACCCGCCCGTCGAGGATCTCGGGCGAGCCGGTCAGCTCGGCGACGTCGGTGACCTCGATGCCGGCGTCGCGGAGCGCGGCCGCGGTGCCGCCGGTGGAGACGATCGTCACCCCGAGGCGGGCGAGGCCGCGGCCGAATTCGACGACCCCGGTCTTGTCGGAGACGGAGATCAGCGCCCGGCGGACGCGGACGGCATCGCCCGCCGTCGTCGGCGGGGCGCCTTCCTCGGCCTCAGTCGCGTGCGTGCTCATCGACATGGACGAGCCTGGGATTATCGGGGTCAACGCGGATCGCGCCGTCGGCGAACAGCCGAATCGCCTCCGGGAGCAGCTCGTGCTCGACCTCGTGGATCCGCTCCTCGAGCTCGTCGCGGTCGCGGCTCGGCGGCACCTCGACCGCCCGCTGGAGGACGATCGGGCCGGAATCGACGCCCTCGTCGACGAGGTGCACCGTCACCCCGGTGACCCCGACCCCGTGGGCGAGCGCCTGGCCGACCGCGTCGAGCCCCGGGAACGACGGCAGCAGCGCCGGGTGGACGTTGATCGCCCGCCCGCGGAAGCGGGCGACGAACGAGGGTCCGAGCAGCTGCATGTAGCCGGCGAGGACGACCAGGTCGACGTCGCGCCCGTCGAGCCAGTCCGCGAGGGCGGCGTCGCGCGCGTCGCGGTCCGGGTAGTCGCCGGCGGGGAACGTCGCGATCGGGATGGCGGCCTCTCGGGCCCGCTCGAGGGCCATCGCGCCGGGCTTGTCCGAGGCCACGCCGACCACCTCGATCCCGTCGGCGCCGTGGAGTCGGTCGATGATCGCCTGGAGGTTCGTTCCCGTCCCAGAGGCGAGGACGGCAAGGCGGAACTGGTTCACGGGCGAACCCTACGCGCGATCGGTGGCCAGCGCCAGCTTCGGGAACCGGCCACCGGTCGAGCGTAGGCGGCCGGACTCGAGCAGGGCATCGACCTCGCGGAGCAGCTCGTCGGGGCGCCACTCGGCGAGCGTGCCGTAGCCCGGCAGCTGGTCGTAGCCGTACTTGCCGACGACCTTGCTGCGCCCGCCGCGGAGGATCTCGACCGCCCGCGTCCGACCGACCGCCGGCGCTGCCACGGCGACGACGGCGACGATCGCGGCGGCGACCGACTCGGACCCGGTCGGCGCCGCGCGGGTGCCGGCCGAGCGCGCCGCGCCGGCCGGCAACGATCGGTCGAGGGCACCCGCGATCGCCGCC
>JBKPNB010000166.1:0-6125 GCA_046732395.1 Actinomycetota bacterium
GCGCAGCGCGGTAGTCCGGATGGTCGGCGGCGCCCGCGTCGCCGGATCCGCAGCCGGAGGCGAGCAGCGCCGCCGCGAGCGCGAGCAGCGACGCGACGGTCGCGAGGATCGCTCTCACCGCCTCTGAGCGGGCCATTCGAAGGGAGCCGGTGGTACCTTTCATGTCGGTCCCGGCACAGGATGGGGCCGCGGGGACCGTCGGCTCGACAGAGGGGAATCGTCAGAAGCCGTCGGGACCTCCCAATGAGCTTACCGCGCTATCCGCTGCCTTCTGGGTGCGCGCGGTGGGCGCGAAATCAGGTTCTCGATGTCAAATACCACCGGAGCAGTCGCGGGCGCGGCCACGCGGCTAAGCAGCCAGGAGATCGAGCGCGTTTCGAAGTTCGCGCGCGAGCCGATCCTGCTCGATGGCGAGCGCCCGAACGACCTGGCGCCGGGGAGCGCCCGGTGGTTGGCGGTCGACGCCGCGCTCGCCGAGCTCGACGCGGGTCGCGAGACGCCCTCGCAGGAGTGGCGGCGCAACTACTCGCTGGTCCTCGGGCTCGAGCGCTTGCTCGACTCGGAGCGCCCGACGCTGCTCGACGGCGCCGAGCTCTCCGAGCATCAGGTCGACGCGCTCTCGGGCACGCTCGCAGCCCTCGTCTCGGAGCTCGAGAAGCCGGGGTCAAACGGCCGCGGCAACGGCGCCTCGGCGGCCGGCGCCGACGCCGCGGCGGTCGAGGCGGGCGAGGAGGCGAACGGCGGCGGGGTCAACGGCGGCGGCGACGCCGACGAGCAGTTCGCGCCCGACGAGGAGGAGCCCCAGGACTGGGAGGAGCCGGAGGGCGAGGGCTCCGAGCGGCTCGCCGAGGCGCCGGAGGACCCGGGCGCGAACCGCAGGTTCTGGTTCGAGCACGCGACCGGCGCCGGCAAGACGGTGGCCGCGGTGGGGCTCGTCGAGGCCTCGCGAACGGGCGGGATCCTGATCCTCACCCACCGTCGCAACCTCGTCGACCAGTTCATCGGCGAGATCTCCGACCGCGGCTACGCCGACCGGCTATCGCCGCCGCTGCTGGACGGCGCCGATCATCCCTACGGCCCGGTCACCGTCGAGACATACCAGTGGTTCGTCCGCAACGCCGGCCGCGTCTCCGACGCCTACTCGATCGTCATCTGCGACGAGGCGCACACCGCCCTCGGCGAGAAGACGAGCGCCTGCATCCGCCGCTGGACCGGGCCCGTCTTCATCGGGATGACCGCGACCGGCGCCCTGATCGCCCGCCACGTCGCCGACCTCTTCCCCACCCAGACCTCGCGCTTCGACCTCGCGCAGGCCGCCCGGCGGGGTGTGATCGCGCCGCTTCGCTGCATTCGCATCCCGCCCGGGCCCGGGGTCCGCACCCTCGCCAAGGTGCCGCTTCGCCGCGGCGAGGTGGACCAGGATTTCGACCAGGAAGAGCTGGCGAAGCTCCTCGATCAGGGACCGTTCAACGTCGCGATCGCCGACCTCTACCGCTCGCGGTTCCGGCGCGTGCCGGGGGTCATCTACACCGCGGGAGTGAGGCACGCCAACAACGTCGCGGCGACGCTTCGCGACGCCGGGATCAACGCCCGGGCCGTCTCCGGCGAGACCCCGAAGCGCGAGCTGGCCGAGATCCTCGCCGCCTTCGAGCGCGGCGAGGTCGACGTGCTGTGCAACGCGATGCTCCTCGCCGAGGGCTGGAACTCGCCGCGGGCGACGATCTGCATGCACCTCGCGCCGACCGCCTCGCGGCGCGTCTACCAGCAGCGCGTCGGCCGGGTCACGCGCCGCAATCAAGGTAAGGAATCGGGGCTGGTGATTGATTTCGTCCACCCGGCGACAACCCACGACGAGACGATCGTCACGCTGCACAGCCTGCTCGACCGCGACGTCTACCGCGGCGGCGCGATCGTCGTCGGCCCGGTCCGCCGCGGCCGCGGGCGCCGGGTGCGCGTCGAGCGCCGCGTGGTGCCCGTCTCCGACAAGCCCGAGCGCCGGCTCGCGGTGCTCGAGCGCGAGCTGTGGCGGATCGCGGTCGAGAACCTCAACTACTCCGAGCAGCACGCCTGGGCCGCGCTGGCCGGGGCGCGGGTGACGCCGAACAACTGGCGGCGGGCGAAGGCGATGCTCCAGCACGACCAGGCGAAGGAGCTCCGCCGCCGCTTCCTGCTCACCTGCGTGCAGCGCAACCGCAATCACCAGCTGCGGCTCAAGGCGCTCGCCGAGATCGCGGCGCTGCGTGAGGCGGAGGCGTTCGACGATGCCGTCGAGGTGGTCGGGACCTGGTCTCGCGACGAGCGCCGTTCGGGGGCCAAGGTACTGCTCCAGGCGCTCGCCGAGCGCCGGATCGGGCGCCGCGACCAGGCCCAGGCCTGGGTCTGGCGGCTGGCGGCGACCACCCGTGACCTCCATGAGCAGTACGCGGTCCAGCGCTGGCCGGAAACCAAGCGGCTCCTCGGCCTGTTCGTCAACTCATCGGGCCGCGCCCACGGGCGCAACGCCCGCCGCCTCGTCCACGCCGCTCGTCAGCAGGACCGCCGGCTGGCGATCGCGCTGTTGGCGGCCGCCGTCGCCCACACTCCCGAGGCCGAGGAGGTGCTGCGCGGCGCGCGGATGCGGATGGCGAGGAAGCCCTCGGCGGTCGCCCGCGAGCTCCTCCGCAACTTCCCGAAGGCCGGCTCGAAGCGCCGCCGGCGCCGCTCGAAGGCCGACGGGAGCGGCGAGGTCGAGCGCGAGCGCCTCGAGGACTCCGAGGCGACCTCGGACGGCGACGGCGCCGCCCCCGCCGTCGAGTCAGAGGGCGAGCTGCACCTCACCGGCGCCGAGGGCGACGAGACCGCCTGAGTCGGCCCGCACCCGCAGGTTGCCGCGCTCGTCGACGCCGTCTGCGACGCCGCTGCCCGACGGCGCCGCCCCGCCCGCTCCATCCCACGCGAGCCGGTGGCCCCTGAGCGCATCGCGGTCGCGAAACGCGGCGAGGACCTCCGCCGCCGGCGCCGCGACCCAGCGATCGAGGCGCTCGCAGAGGGCGGCGAGCATCGCGTTGGCTTCGACGCCGTGCCCGACCGAGGTCGCCGGCCAGCGCAGATCGTCGGGGAACGCGTCGTCGGGGATCGCCAGATTGACGCCGACCCCGATCGCCGCCCACTCCGGCGGGCGCGCCTCGATCAGAACGCCCGCGACCTTTCGCCGCTCGATCCAGGCGTCATTCGGCCACTTCACCCCGCAGCGGACCGGCCCCAGCGACTCGATCGCCTCGCAGACCGCGACCGGGACGGCGAGCGGGAGCAGCGCCTGCCCCTCCTCCAGCGGGCGGAGGATCGCGGTCGCCAGCAACGCCGTCCCCGCCGGCGCGCTCCAGTGGCGACCGGTGCGGCCCCGCCCGGCGCTCTGCTCGGCGGCGGTCACCACGGTCCCGGAAGGGGCCCCGGCGAGGGCGAGCCCGCGCGCAGCGTCGTTGGTCGAGCCGACGAGCCGGTAGTGGCGGCGCGGGACTCCGAACTCCGTCAAGCTGGGCGCAGCGCGATCTCGTCGCCGGGGCCGGCGCCGATGAGCTCGGCGGCGCTGCCGCGGTTGACGGCCAGGCCCAGGCTCCCGGACGAGTCGAGGTAGAGCAGGAGGTCGCCCTCGCCGACGTCGGCGAATGTCCGCGCGTAGACGCCCTGGTGGTCGCCCCCGGCGGTCTCGGCCCGGAGCGGGCGGCCGAGCCGCAGCCCGGACGCGGGCAGGTCGCGCTCGGCGAGGTCGAGGATGACGTTCCCGAACCGGTCGGCGCGGACGACGTGGGCGACCACCACAGGGCCGGGCTCGACGGTCGCGTGCGAACGCTCGAGGCGCACCAGCTCGGCCGGATCGAGCGGCTCGCCGGCGTCGCGGAGCGCGAACCCGGTCGCCAGGTGCGCGGCGACCGGGGCGAAGATGTCGCGGCCGTGGAAGGTCGCCGAGATCGGCTCGAGCCGCAGCGGCGAGAGCGACACGTCGACCGCCTCGGGGGCGCCGCCGAAGCGCTCGATCGCCGGCCACAGCAGGCCGTTGTCGGGCCCGACGAGGATCCGGCCCTCGTCCGCGACCCGCACCGCGACCGCGCGCCGGGGCGAGCCGACGCCGGGGTCGACGATCGCCAGATGGATCCCGGCGGGGGCGAACGGCAGCGCGGCGGCGAGGATCGCCGCCCCCTGCCCGATCGCGTGCCTCGAGACCCCGTGGGTGAGGTCGACGAGCTGCGCGTCTGGGGCGATCCGGGCGATCACCGCCCGGCAGACACCGGCGAACTCGTCCTCGTACCCGTAGTCGCTGAGGAAGGTGATCGGAAGCGCCACGCGCCCAATCTAGCCAGCCGCATACGGCCCGCACGGGTGAGCCTTCGATGGCCGACCGCGTAGACACGGCGAACGCTACGTTCACCGCGATTAGCGCGTTCAACGTTACGTTCGCCAGCCATGGGCCGAGAGTGACGATCAACGGCGCACGGAACACGCGCACGAATTGCCTGCCCTACTTGACAAAGGACGCCAGCGCCGGGGGCGGGCTTCGGCGGGGGAAGGCGGGCAGGGCCTCAGCTGAGTGGCGCCGGGGGGCCGAGCAGGTTGCCCTGGACGTAGTCGACGTCGTAGTCGCGCAGGAGCTGGAGCGTGTGGGCGTCCTCGATTCCCTCGGCGACGGTCGAGACCTCGAGTTCCTTCGCCATCGCCACAACCGCCCGCACGACCGCCCGGCTGCTCGCGCTGCGGGTGGCGTCGGTGACGAAGGCCCGGTCGATCTTCAGGTAGTGGACCGGGAGGTCGCGGAGGTAGGTGAGCGAGCCGAAGCCGGTGCCGAAGTCGTCGAGCGCGAAGCGACAGCCGAGGCTCGAGAGCCGCTCGGTGAACGCCCTCGCGGCGTCGAGGTGCTCGATCGCCGCCGTTTCCGTGATCTCGAACACGAGCAGGCCCGCGCCGGGACCGATTCGGCCAAGCTCCGCGACCAGCTCCGTCGCCAGCTCCTCGTCGTCGATCGAGCGAGCGGACAGGTTCAACTCCGCCGGGCGGCCGGCGCGGGCGAGCGCGAGGCCGCGAGCGATCATCCACCGATCGACGATCCCGATCAGCCCGCAGCGCTCGGCGTCGGGAAGGAACTGGGCGGGTGTCAGCACCCGTCCGTTGCCCTCTTCGTCGCGCATCCGCACGAGCAGCTCCTGCTGGACGACATTGCCGAGCCGCTGGTCGACGATCGGCTGGCTGTAGGCGAGCAGGTACTCGTCGGTGAACGCCGCGCGGAGGCGGCTCTCGGTCTCCTTCTGCTCGGTGATGTCGAAGGCGACCGCGAACCAGGTCTCGCCGTCCGACCGCGCGCTCCAGCGCAGCCAGCGGTAGCCGCCATCGCGGCAGCGGTAGCGGTTCTCGAAGTCGACCATCTCGGCGTCCGGCTGCGTCACTCCCGAGGAGACCCGCGCGGTGCTCTCGACGTCGTCGGGGTGGACGAACTCGATGAACGGCCGCGACATCAGCTCCCCCCGGGTCCAGCCCAGGAGGCGCTCCCAGCCCGCGTTGAGCGAGAGGAAATACCCGTCGGAGCTCGCGGTGCAGACCAGGTCGCGACTCATATCGAAGCCAAATTCGTCGACCGCGCGCGCCGCCACGGCCTCGTCAGGCCCGATCGGCTCGCGCTCATTCGTCATTCGCTTTCCCCCCGGCGGGCGGAGTGCCCACTCGCCGAGGGACCCTAGGGCGTGGGCCCGCGCGCGTCAACCCCCAACCGGCGCGCGTCGGCGAGCAGGGCCTCGAGCAGCCCGTCGATGTCATGGCGGGATGCCTCGGCGGCCACTTCGAGGCCGGCGTCACGGGCGGCGGCGCTCGTGACCGGCCCGATCGAGACCACCCGCGGCCCGTGCGGCAGCCCGTCGCCGAGGGCGCCGAGGAGGTTGCGGACCGTCGAGGAGGAGGTGAACGTCAGATAGTCGGCGCCGCGCGCGGCCTCGACCGCCGCCGGATCGGGTGGCTCGGCGACGGTCTCGTACAGGGCGACAACGTCGACCTTCGCCCGACGCTCGCGAAGCGCGTCGGGGAGGACATCGCGGGCCTCGGCGGCCCGAGCGACGAGCGCCGGCCTGCCCTCGACCGGGACCCCGGCGAGCGCATCGACGAGC
>JBKPNB010000167.1:0-14468 GCA_046732395.1 Actinomycetota bacterium
CCGCTTGCCTGGCCCGACGTCGGAGGGCTGTCGAACCGGGTCCGGCGGGTCCTCGCCCGCGTGCGGCGCTTCCTCCGGCGGCCGTGGGCACCCCGCCGGCGGGCGCCGGCGCGGGGCGGGCCCCCGGCCGGATACCTCTACGCCGCCGACGGGCCGGCGCGCCTTCCCCTGTTCTCGGCGATCCACCCGATCACCGGCGATCAGCTGCTCAGCACCCGGAATCGGGAGGCGGCGGTGCTCGGGTATTCCGATGCGGCCTGCCTCGGATACCTGGTCGCCGCGGCACCACTCACCGGCGTCCTCGGCTGGCGAAGGGCACTGGTTCCCTGGGCCGACCGCCCCGGCGTTGGCAGGCGCAGCGGCCCGGCCGGGGCGAGGGGGGCGCTCTCCCAACCGGCCGACTTTCTGATTCCGCGGGACGCTCTGCGGATCAGCGGCTGGGCCGTTCTGGCGCGTGAATCGGTGAGCCGGGTCGACGTGATCGTCGATGGCGCGTTCGTCGGACGAGCGCGGATCGGGATTCAGCGCCCGATGGTCGAGGCCGACGGAAATCCGGAGGCGGCGATCGCCGGCTTCGATCTCCGGATCTCGCCGTCGCGCCTTCCGCCCGAGGGAAGCCTGGTGATGGTGGAGGCGATCGCCGTCGGCGAGCGGGGCTCGCGGCTCACGCTGGCTCCGGAGATGCCGATCGAACTCGCCGCTCCGATGACGATGCATCGCGAGGATTCCGAGGCCGCGGCCAAGCCCGGCCCGCGGTCGGCGCCGACGAGGATCGTCGGTGCGGACGCGGGGACCGCCGACGCCGGCCCCGGATCATCCCCGACAGCGGCCGGGCGCCGCATCAGGGTTGGCGCCTTCGCCCACAGCCTCGATATCGGCGGCGCTCAGCGGACGCTGTTCGAGCAGCTCCACCGCCTGACGCAATCCGGTGACTTCGAGGCCCAGGTGGTGGCGCCGCGGGCCGGTCCGCTCGAGGAGCAGCTCGGGGAGATCGGCGTGCCGGTCCGGATCGCGGGCGAGTTCGCGATCGAGGGTCGTGATGAATACGAGCGCCGCGTGGCCGACGTCGCCGCCTGGATCGGCGCCGGGCGAGTGGATGCCGTGCTGGCGAACACGATTGGGGCCTTCATCGGGGTGGATGCGGCGACCCGGCTCGGACTGCCGAGCGTATGGATCATTCACGAGAGCTACGAGCTGCCGATCTGGTGGCAGATCGTGGCCGGCGCACGGACGCCCGACCTCTACGTCCGCGGCCGCTGCACGCGCGCGCTCGGCCACACCGACGCGGCGATCTTCCCGGCCGACGCCACCCGCGCGCTGTACGCGCCCTACGTCGACAGCTCGCGGATGTTCACGGCGCCGTGTGGGGTCGAGTTCGCCGCCATCGACGCGTTTCGGCGGCACGAGGATCGGCGCGAGGTTCGTGAATCGCTCTCGATCGACCCGGGTTCGCGGCTGATCCTGTCGCTGGGGATGATCGAGGCAAGGAAGGGGCAGAGCGTGCTCGCGCGCGCCTGGACCCGCGTCCATCGCGACCATCCCGGAGCCGAGCTGGCGCTCGTCGGCGCCGCCGACACCCCCTACTGCAATGGCCTTCGCCGCTATATCGAGGAGGCCGGGATCGCCGAGCGCTGCCGGCTCGTCGAGGCGACGATGAACACCCTCGCCTGGCATCTCGCGGCCGATCTGTTCGTGCTCCCGTCCGATGTCGAGTCGGCGCCGGTCGTCCTCGCCGAGGCGATGGGATTCGAGACCCCGGTGGTGGCGACCGATGTATTCGGCATCCCGGAGCTGATCACCGACGGGCGCGATGGATTCCTCTGCGAGCCGAACGACGTCGACGACCTCGCCCGCGTCCTCGATCGCATCCTCCGGCTCGATCGCGATCGGCTGGCCGCGGTGGGCGCGCGGGGCAGTCGACGGGCCCGCGAGCACCACGATCCGGACCGGTTCGCCGAGCGGCTCGCAGGGCTCCTCACCGGATTGGTCCGTGACCGCGAGCGAGCTCCCGCATGGGGCTAGCTGCCCTCGCCCCGGACCGGCTTCCGCACCCGATTGGCCGCGAGGTGAATCGAGTCAAGCGCGGCCTGACGAGCGAGATGCATCGATGGGGGAGGCAGGATTCGAACCTGCGAAGGCTGAGCCGGACGGTTTACAGCCGCCATCCTTTGACCGCTTGGATACTCCCCCGTCGGGCGATCGATTCTAGAGCGGGCCACGGGGCCCCAGCGAGCCGCGGAGAGCCCCCGGCAGCGAGACCGGGCGGCTCCAAAGGTCGGCCTCTCGGCGTCAGGCGAGCTCCCGCAGGCGCTGGGCCTCGGGGAGCTGCTTCAGCTTCTTCAGCGTGTTGTTCTCGATCTGGCGGACCCGCTCGCGGGTGACGCCGAACGCCCGGCCGACCTCCTCGAGGGTCAGCGGCTCGTGGCCGCGGAGCCCGTAGCGGAGCTCGATCACCTGCCGCTCGCGCTCCGGCAGCGCGTCGAGGGCCCGCTGGATGTCCTCGCGCTGGAGGTGCTCGGTGGCGGCCTCGTAGGGCTCCTCGCCGGTCTCGTCGGCGACGAAGTCGCCGAGCTCGGAGTCCTCCTCGTCGCCGACCGGCTTCTCGAGGGAGATCGGCATCTGGGCGACCCGGAGGATGTCGCGCACCTCGCGGACCGAGCAGCGCAGCTCGGCCGCGATCTCGGGCGGCTCCGGCTCGCGCCCGAGGCGCTGGACGAGCTGGCGCTCGACGTGCGTGACGCGGTTCAGCTTCTCGACCATGTGCACCGGGATCCGGATCGTCCGCGCCTTGTCCGCGATCGCCCGGGTGACGGCCTGGCGGATCCACCATGTGGCGTAGGTGGAGAACTTGTAGCCGCGCCGGTAGTCGAACTTCTCGACCGCCCGGATCAGCCCCAGCGACCCCTCCTGGATCAGGTCGAGGAAGGTGAGGCCGCGGCCGAGGTAGCCCTTGGCGATCGAGACCACGAGCCGAAGGTTGGCCTCGACCATGTGCCGCTTGGCCCCCATGTCCCCCTTCTCGATCCGCTTTGCGAGCTCCACCTCCTGGTCGGCGGTGAGCAGCTCGACGCGACCGATCGAGCGCAGGTAAAGCCGCAGCGAGTCGAGGCTCGGCTCGACGGTGAGGTCGAGCTCCTGCTTCTTCGTCCCGCTCGGGGAGTCGGCCTTCGCCTCCTTGTAGGCGGTGACCCCGTTCTCGGCGAGGACGTCGATGCCGTGCTCGATCAGGTAGGCGTGGAGGTGGCGCACCTGCTCCTTGGAGACCTCCACCTCCTCGAGCGTCGCCGCGATCTGCTCGAAGGTGAGATAGCCCTGCTCGCGGCCCTGGCTGACGAGGCCGCGCAGCTCGTCGAGATCCGCGAGAACGTCGTCGCCGTCGAGCTCGGCCTCGGCGTCGCCAGCGGGCGCGCTTGCGCCGCCTTCGTCGAGAAGAACCTCCTTTTCAGCCACCGTCCCCTGCGTCCTCCCAAGGCCGCGTGCTCGGGGCCGCTGAGTATAGGCACTGCCTTGGCGGCGCGCCACCTGCGCGCCGCTAACCTTGATCGAGCTCACACAGGCCGCCCGCGTCGCGGCGCCTGTCCGTCCTCCGAGCGATCCCCGCGATGAGCGACCCAGCCGAGCTTCTCTCACCCCTCTCAGACGACGTCCAGGCGCGCCGCCCGGCGACCGAGGTGAGCCTCACCCGCGTCGGCGTCCGCGGCATCGAGAAGGTGATCCAAGTCGGCGCGGGGGCCTCGGAGAACGGGCGGACGGCGGCCGGCGATCATTACTTCGCCGAGATCGAATGCTTCGTCGATCTCGATCCGAGCCAGGCCGGCGTCCACATGTCGCGCTTCGAGGAGATCATCAACGAGGCGATCGACTCGGTGGTGCTGGGGGAGACGCTCCGCGCCGAGGAGCTCGCCGCGCACATCGCCGGCGCGGTGCTCGAGCGCCAGAACGGGATGCGCGCCGAGGTCACGATCGCGGCACGCTATCCGGAGACGGTGCCGGCCCCGGTATCGAGGGTCCCGACCCAGGAGATCTACACGCTGCTCGGCACCGCCGTCACCTCCGCCCGCGGCACCCGGACCCTGACCGGGGTCGAGGCGCAGGGGATGACCGCCTGCCCATGCGCGCAGGACCTGGTCGCCGGCCGCGCCCGCGAACGCCTCCGCGCCGACGGCTTCGGCGAGGATGAGATCGATCGGGTCCTCGAGGCGGTGCCCGTCGCCACCCACAACCAGCGCGGGATCGGCTCGCTTCACATCGGGCGCCCCGAGGGCGCGGCGATGGACGTCGACGCCCGCGACCTGCTTCGCATCGTCGAGCAGTCGATGAGCTCGGAGATCTACGAGCTGATGAAGCGCGCCGACGAGGTGGCTGTCGTGGAGCACGCCCATCGCCGGCCCCGGTTCGTCGAGGACTGCGTGCGGGAGATGGTCCGACGGGTCGCGGAGCGCTATCCCGAGCTCGCCGACGGCGGCTTCCTCCTCGCCCGCCAGGAGAACCTGGAGACGATCCACCGCCACTCGGTCGTCGCCGAGCGCTCCGGGCTGCTGTCCGAGATCCTCGCGGAGCTCGAGAGCGGGGCCCGCTCGCCGCACCACACGACCGAGCGCGAGTGGCTCGAGGCGCCGTGCACCGGCGCCGGTAACTAGGGCGCGATCGCCCGGTCGCGGTCGGCGGCGCCGGCGTGGCGCTTGGCGGCCGCGCGCCGCTGCTCCTCGATCATCCCGCGCAGGCCGAAGAAGTAGTCGATCCCCGAGATCACGGTCACCGCGACCGCCGCGTAGACGAGCACGTCGACCCAGACCGGGGCCGGGTTGGCGACGATCAGGGCGAAGACGGCGGCGATCTGGAGCGCGGTCTTCACCTTGCCGAGCCAGCTGGCGGCGATCACCACCCCCCGCTCGGCCGCCACGGTCCGCAGCCCGGTGACCGCGAGCTCGCGCGAGATGATCACCATCGCCACCCAGCCCGCGAGGCGATCGAGCGAGACGAGCGAGACGAGCGCGGCGACGATCAGCAGCTTGTCGGCGAGCGGATCCATCAACTTCCCGAACGTCGTCACCGACCCGCGCGAGCGGGCGATGTAGCCGTCGAGGCCGTCGGTGAGGGCGGCGAGGGCGAACACCGCCGCCGCCAGCGCGTCGCCGCCGGGCAGGACGCCGAGCAGGGCGACCACCAGCACCGGCACGGCGACGATCCGCAGCACGGTGAGGATGTTCGGCAGGTTGAGGGGGAACATCCTGGGCCAAGGTTAGGCCCTATTCGGGCGGGCCCTGGGCGAGCGGGGCCGTTCGCGTCGCCGCCCCGAGCGCGGTGACGACCCGATCGGCGCTCGGGGTGGCCGCGGGGTCGAGCAGCCAGTGGATGATCAACCGCGGCTCGTCTACGTCGCCGAGCCGGGGCTCGCGCGGGCCGTGTTCCCAACCGATCGCACCGTCGGCCGGGCCGGCGAGGTTCGCCGGGAGGTGATGGAGCCGCTCGTCGGCCCCGCCTCGCTGCTCTGCCTGGAGGGCGATCGCTGGCCGCTCGAGGAGCCGTTCGCCCTGCGCCCGCGGGCGGCGGCGATCACCCTCGACGTGATCCTCCAGATCGTCTTCGGCGTCCGCGACGCGGCCAAGCTCGAGCGGCCGCGGGCGCTCCTGCCCGCGCTTATCGAGGCCGGGACCGCGGCCGCCACGCTCGGCTTCCTCGGCGGCCTCGGCGAGCGCGTCTTCGAGTCGCGGCTCGCCGGCGGAGCGATGGTCATCGCTCGTCGGCGAAGCGCCGAAGCGCCTCCCGCCCGCCGCCGATCAGCGGCTCCCCGTGCGCGAACAGCAGGTGGTCGAACTCGCGTTCCGACAGCGCCGCCGCCCGCTCGCGCACCCGGCGCTTGACGCGCTCCGGATCGTCTCCGATCAGCGAGTCCGACACGAACCCCAGACCGCCGCGGTTGATGATCGCGTCGGCGAATAGGAGCGCGCCCTCTCCGGCGTGGATCTCGAGCGCCGTGTCGTCCGGGCTGATGGCGTCCATCTCGAGCGCCACGACTCCCTCGTCGAGGGGGTCGCCGAACGCGAATCCCGCCACCTCGGGGCCGTCGGCGAACTCGTGGAGCCCGGCCTCGTGGGCGAGGATCGGGCAGTCGAAGCGCTCCGCGAAGCGCTCGGCGTGGCGCAGGTGGTGGCGGGTGGAGAGGACGACCCGCTCGACCGCCCGCCCGTCGAACCACTCGAGCCCCTCGTCGGGGACGAGCGGGTCGAAGACGCTCCCCGAGGTCTCGTGGTAGTGGCTATGGGCGCGGCCTCGAGTGCTCGGGTGGATCTGGGTCCAGTGGTGGAGGCCGGGGAGGATCTCGTCGATCGACACGCCGCCTCCCTACCCGCGCGCCGCGCGCGCGATTGCGCGGTCGAGCATCGCCTCGGTGAGCTTGCCGGTGAAGGTGTTCTGCTGCGAGGGGTGGAAGCTGCCGACCAGGAGGTAGGGGCCGATCCGCGTCTCGGCCTCGTGCCCGAAGCGGGGCCGAGGCCGCGGCCGCGGGTGGCCGAGCGCCGCGAGGGCCAGGAGCGAACCGTCCCAGGCGTACGAGCCGAGCGCCAGGATCGCGCGCGCCTCCTTCAGCAGCGAGAGCTCCTCGGCCAGGTAGGGGAGGCAGTTCTCGCGCTCGGCCGGGGAGGGGCGGTTGGCAGGCGGCGCGCAACGGTTCACCGCGGTGATGAAGGCCCCGTCGAGCTCGAGCCCGTCGTCGCGGGCGAGGGAGCTCGGCTGGCTGGCGAGGCCGGCGCGGTGGAGCGCCGCGTACAGCCAGTCCCCGGAGCGATCGCCGGTGAACATCCGCCCGGTCCTGTTGCCGCCGTGGGCCGCCGGCGCCAGGCCGACCACCACGAGCCGGGCCGCGGGGTCGCCGAAGCCCGGCACCGGCCGCGCCCAGTAGCGCTCGCCGGCGTAGCGGCGCGGCGGATTGGCCGACGCCTCCTCGCGCCAGGCGACGAGCCTCGGACAGCGCCGGCAGCGGACGATCCGCCGCTCCAGGAGCTCGAGCTTCGAGGCCACCGGCGAAGGGTATGAGCCGCGCACCCCGCTTAGAGGCTGTCTCAGAACCCCGAGCCTCTTAGGATCGCGTGCCGTGGACGCGAGGACTCCCGAGCAGTCGCGGTCGGTGCTGGTCCGCTGGATGGGGATCGGAGACGCCAACTCGGCCGGCTTCGTCCACGGCGGGATCGTCATGAAGCTCTGCGACGAGGCGGCGGGGATCGCGGCGATCAGGCATTCCGGCTGCCGCGTGGTGACAGCGGCGATGGACCGGATGACGTTCACCGCCCCGATCGAGATCGGCGAGCTCGTGACCTGCAGCGCCACGGTCAACGCCGTCTGGCGGACCTCGATGGAGGTCGGCGTCCGGGTCGAGGCCGAGAGCCCGCGCGCGGGCGAGAAGCGCCACACCTCGACCGCGTACCTGACGATGGTCGCGATCGACGAGGACGGCCGGCCGACGCCGGTGCCGGCGCTCGAGCCACTGAGCGAGGACGAGCGTCGCCGCCAGCGCGAGGCGGAGCTGCGCCGCCGCAACCGGCTCGACGAGCGCGAGCAGATCCTCGCCGCCCGTCGCGCCGAGGCCTCGGCCGACTAGATGGCTGATTCCCAATCCACGCACCCGCGGATGACGG
Source organism: Actinomycetota bacterium (assembly GCA_046732395.1). GTDB lineage: Bacteria > Actinomycetota > Thermoleophilia > Solirubrobacterales > 70-9 > JAWVFM01. The sequence continues at coordinate 7,635 of JBKPNB010000167.1, forward strand.
CGCAATGCCATCGCTGGATCGCCACCCGTGACCTCGCCAATAGCAGACAGCTATTGGCTTCGGCCGCGTGCGGCGCCCAGCTCGGCCTGCGCCGCCCCCGCGGGCACGCCGATTAGGAATCAACCATCTCGCCCGCGCGGCAGCGCGCGTGCGCCGGCGCGCACGATCGTTTGGCCCGCGCCGGTGGCGGTAACCTGAAGGCGGATCCACCGGCGCGCGCCGGCTGCGCGCGCCCACCAGACGCCGATGAGCGCCCAGCAGTCCGACCTTCGCAAGCTCGCGATCGTCCCGGCCTACAACGAGGAGGGGATGGTCGGCCGCGTGGTCCGCGACATCAACCGTCACGCCCCCGGCTTCGACGTCGTCGTCGTCGATGACGGCTCGACCGACGGCACCGCCGCCGAGGCGCGGGCCGAGGGGGCGACGGTGATCAGCCACCCGTTCAACCTCGGGATCGGCGGCGCGGTCCAGTCCGGGTTCAAGCACGCGCTGCGCGAGGGCTACGACGTCGCCGCTCAGGTCGACGGCGACGGCCAGCACAAGTCGAGCTACCTGCCCGACCTGCTCGCGAAGCTCCACACCGGCGGCAAGGCCGACATGGTCTGCGGCAGCCGCTTCCGCGGCGATCCCGGCTACCGGGTGCCGCTCGGCCGCCGGATCGGCAACCTGATCTTCGCGCTCGTCCTCACCGCGCTAACCCGGCGCCGGATCACCGATCCCACCTCCGGCTTTCGGATCACCAACCGTCGCGGGATCGAGCTCTTCGCCCGCGACTATCCGCACGACTATCCCGAGGTCGAGGCGATCCTCCTCCTCCACGCCCACCGGCTGCGGATCCACGAGGTCCCGGTGCGGATGAACGCCCGCGGCTTCGGGCGCAGCTCGATCGACTACCCGCGCAGCGCCTATTACATGGCGAAGGTCCTGCTGTCGATCTTCGTCGGGCTCTTCCGCCGCCGGCCGACGCCGCTCGAGTCGGCCGCCGATCGTCCCGAGGGCGAGCCGGTGACGCCGGGCGCCGCCGCCACCGATCCCGACCGCGCCGCCCAGCGAACTTGATCGCGCTCGCCGCCCACCCGGGAGTCGACACCCGGGTCCAGATCGTCGCCCTGATCGTCACCGCGGTGCTGCTGGGGATCGTCCTCGAGCTCGTCCGCCGCCGCCGGCTCGCCGAGCGCTACGCCCTGCTGTGGATGCTGGTGGCGGTAGCGCTCCTGATCCTCGCCGTCTGGAAGGGCCTGCTCGCCGACATCTCGAACCTGTTCGGGATCCAGGTCCCCGCCAACGCACTGTTCCTCGCCGCCTTTGGCGTGATATTCATCCTCCTCCTCCACTTCTCGGTGGCCGTCTCGCGGCTCGGGGAGGAGGCGAAGATCCTCGCCCAGGAGGTGGCCCGGCTCGACCACGAGCTGCGCGCGCGAAGCGAGAACGGGGCCGGGCCGAACGGCGGAGCGCCGGCGGAGGCCTCAACCTCCGAGCAGGGCGAGGAGCATCCGCCCGTAGGCGCGAAGGGCTGACCGCAGGATCCGCGAGCGCCCGGCGGCGCCGAGGTACGTCGAGTCGAGGTCGGCGCCGAGCCGGGCCGCGAACTCGCCCGCGCCGACGGTCCGGCTCCGCTGGATCGCGCGCCGCTGGCGGATGAGGCGCGGGAGGTCGCGCAGCACCTCGCCCCAAGCCGCCCCCTTCTGCGGCAGCCAGCCCCCGGCGGCCGCCACCGGCACCAACGCCAGCTCAGTCGCGAGCAGGGCCGGGGCGACGGCGACGAGAAGCGGCGCGGGGTAGGTGCGGAGGATCGTCGCCCACCGGTTCCGCTCGAGCCAGCGCCACTTTCCCGGCCCCTTCTCGAATTCGTACTCGTGGTCCGCGCGCGCGCCGGGCTCGACCCCGAGCCGGCCGCCGCCGAGGCGGAGCCGGAGCGAGAGGTCGACGTCCTCGTGGTAGAGGAAGAAGTCCTCGGCGAAGCCGCCGACCTCCTCGAACCGCTCGCGCGGGATCGCGAGGCAGGCGCCCGAGACGAACCCAGGCTCCTCCACCTGCCACACGCCACCTGCCACCTGCTCGCCAGCGCGCCCGGCCCATGCGATCCCCGTGAAGTGGACGACGCCGCCGCGGGTGTTGACGACCCGACCGCCCTCGGCCGTGACCAGCCCCTGCCAGGCCGCCCACCCGCGACCGTCGGCGAGCGGGCGCTCGATCGCCTCGCGGAACCCCGGCTCGGGCCTGGCGTCGGGGTTGAGGAAGAGGAGGAGCTCGCCGGTGCTCGCCGCCGCCCCGCGGTTGCAGGCGGAGCCGAATCCGAGGTTGGCGCCCGTCTCGATCACCGTCGCAGCGGGCGCCAGCTCGCGGACCGCCTCGAGGGTGCCGTCGTCGGAGGCGTTGTCGACCACGATCAGCTCGTCGCCCGGCTCGAGCTGCGCCGCCAGCGCCGGCAGCGCCCGCTCGACCGCCGCGCGGCTTCGGTGGGTGACGACGACGACCGAGACGGAGCTCAGCGGTCCGTCAGCCGATCGCCTCGAGGATCCCGGCGGTGTCGGGGAACGCCTCGCCCCGGGTCACCTTCCCGTCGCGGAGGCGATAGAGCCAGACGACGCGGGTCTGAAGCCGGCCTCCCTTGCCCCGGCCGGAGAGGTTGACGACCACCACCACGTGCTCGTCGTCGGCGCCGAGGATCATCTCCGGCTTCGCCTTGAACTCGGCGAACCTGGAGAGCAGCTCATCGAGGACCTGGAGGAGGCCGTCCGGGCCCCGATAGCTCCCGCCCCAGGGAACCGTGGGCGGAAAGACGATCTCGCCGTCGTCGGCGACCCCGGCCGCGACCCGATCCAGGTCTCCCCGCCCGAACGCATCCCACAGGGACTCGATCACCTCGACGTTGTCGCGCATCTACGGCTCCCTCCGACTCCCGACCAAACCCTAACGAGAGTTCGACCGCGGGTCACGGGGAAATCGCGGGCCGCTGGAGTCAAGCCGGAGACGGGATTCGAACCCGTGACCCCCGCTTTACGAGAGCGGTGCTCTGGCCAACTGAGCTACTCCGGCGCGCGCTTGATTCTAGGGTCGGGGGCGCCGACGATCGGAGTTGCTGGGCGCCTCAGGCCTGCGCTACGACCCGACCGGCGGTGATCGTGGGCGAGTTGGGAAGTGTCGGATTCGTCGTCGGGCCCCCCACGGATAGCCTTTCGTGGGTCGACGATCTAGGGGGTGGCACACCGTGCTTCGACGGTCATCGCTTGTCCTGTTGCTAACGGCCACGCTCCTCGTGCCGGGCGCGGCTTCGGGAGCGACGATCAAGCCCGATTAGTCACCGGGTCCACCCGCGTCTGCGCTACGCCCGTTGACCGCCTACGACCCGTCCGAGTGGACCGATCTGTTCGTGGCGAGCGCCGGGGCCTCGGCGGCGCTCGCGGGGCTCGTGTTCGTCGCCGTCTCGATCAACATCGAGCGGATTCTGCGCTACGAGGGCCTTCCCGATCGGGCGCTCGAGACGGTGCTCCTCCTGCTCAGCGTCCTCGTCGTCTCGATCCTCGGGCTGATGCCCGGGCAGAGCCGGGTCGCGCTCGGCGCCGAGCTGCTCGGCGAGGCGTTGCTGATCACCGTGGCGGTAGCCGTGCTGATGATGAGAAGCGTGCCTCGCGGGGCTCGAAACGTGCCCCGCGAGGCGCGACGCGAATGGCTGGTCACGCGGATCGGCGTCAGCGCGCTCGGCACCGTGCCGCTCGTCATTGGCGGTGCGAGCGTGCTCGCGGGTTCCGGCGGCGGCCTCTACTGGACGGCCGCCGGGATCGTCGGCGGGATCTTCGGCGGCGTCGCCAACGCGTGGGTGCTGCTGGTCGAGATCCTTCGTTGAGCCCGAGCTACTCGCGCGGCTCGGCGAGGCGGTAGCCGACGCCGCGGACGGTGAGGACGAGCTCGGGGTCCTGAGGGTCGCGCTCGACCTTCTGGCGGAGGTTCGAGATGTGGACGTCGCAGGCGCGAACGTCGCCGGAGAACTCCGACTGCCAGAGCTCCTCCATGATCTCCAGGCGGCTGAAGACCTGCCCCGGCCGCTCGGCGAGCAGGCGGAGCACCTGGAACTCCGAGCGGGTGAGGTTGACCGGCTCGCCACGGACCGTGACCAGGTGGCGGCCGAGGTCGATGCGCACGGATCCGGCCTCGATCGTCTTCGCCTCGCTGGCGGTCGAGGTCCGGTCGAGCTCGCGGCGGCGGAGCTGGGCGCGAACGCGACCGAGCAGCTCCCGGACCGAGAACGGCTTCGTGACGTAGTCGTCCGCCCCGACCTCGAGCCCGACTACCTTGTCGACCTCCGCGTCCTTGGCCGTCAACAGGATGATCGGGACCGGGCTGCGGGCGCGGACGTCGCGGCAGATGTCGAGGCCGCTGCGCCCAGGCATCATGATGTCGAGGACGAGCAGGTCGAAGCTGTCGTTCGAGAGCTTCATCTCGGCGTCGTCGCCGTCGACCGCCAGCGTCACGTCGAACCCCTCCTGCTGGAGGGCGTAGCCGACGGCGTCGCGAACCGACGTCTCGTCGTCCGCGACGAGGATCCGCCCGCTGCTCATGCCACCGGGGTGGGGGCCGGCTTGGCGACCCGTAGTCGAACCCAGAACGTGCTTCCGACGCCGAGCGTCGAGTCGACGCCGATCTCGCCGCCCATCACGTCGACCATCCGCCTCGCGATCGGCAACCCGAGGCCGAAGCCCTCCTGCTCGAGCGATCCCGAGCCCCGGTAGAAGCGCTCGAAGATCCTGTCGATGTCCTCCGGTGCGATGCCCTTTCCGGTGTCGGCGACCTCGATCAAGACCCCTTCGTCCTCCGCACGGCGCGCCCGAAGGGTAACCGTGCCCCCCGCCGGGGTGTTCTTGAACGCGTTCGTCAGCAGGCCGACGATCACCTGCCGAAGCAGGACCGAGTCGCCCTCGGCCGCCAGCCCCGGCTCGACTTCGATGCCGAGGTCGAGCCCGTCGGGAGGCGTCACCGCCTCGGCGGCCTCCTCGACGGCGATCCCGACGTCGAGCGGCTCGCTCCCGCCCTTTCCGACCGCCTCGACCCGGGCCAGCGTCAGCAGCGACTCGGTCAGACTCGTCACCCGCTCCGCGTCGGCGGCGAGCCGGGCGAGGAAGTGCTCGCGGGCCTCGGGATCGTCCTTGGCGCCCGCCCGCAGGACCTCGATCGCGCCGGACAGCCCGGCGATCGGGTTTCGCAGCTCGTGGGCGGCGTTGGATACGAACTCGCGCTCGGCGATCTCGCGCCGGAGCTCCTCGGTCCGATCGCGGACCACCATCAGCACGCCGCCCTCGGCCGGGAGCTTATGGGCGTTGATGGCATAGACCTGGTCGCCGACCGGGACCCCATCGTGCTCGACCGAGCCACGCGCGAACGCGCGGCGGACCCACGGCATCAGTGCCTCGATCACCCGCCCGTCGGTGAGGATGAGGTCGTCGGCGGCCGGGTTGCGGAAACGCGACTCGCCGTCGGGCCCGGCGACGATCACGCCGTCGTCGAGCGCCTCGAAGATCGCCGAGAGGCGGTCGCGCTCCGATCGCAGGGCGCCGAATGTGTCCTTGAGGGCGACGCGCATGGTCTCGAACGCCCGGCCGAGGTCGGTGATCTCGTCGCGGCCGCGGAGGCCGTGGAGCGGGTCGTCGAGGCGGCCCTCGCTGATCCGCGCCGCGCTCTCGGCGAGCGCCTTCACCCGGGTGGTGATCGCGCTGGCGATCAGCGCCCCGAGGAGCGCGGCGACGACGACGGCGATGATCGCTGCGGTGAGGCGGTGTCCGCGAAGCGATGCCAGCGCCCGGTCGACGGCGTCGGCCCGGGCGGCGCGGGCGAGGACCGCGCCGGCGAGCTCGCCGTTTCGGAACACCGGCAGCGAGACGACGGTGATCGACCCCGGAAGGTCCTTCGCCGCCCGGCCGCCGGCGAGCGCCGCCCGCGTCGCCGCCCGGCGGCCGTCGACCTGGCCGAGCGGGATCCCCTCGGAGATCTGCGGCGTGATCAGCCTGCCGACCGCGTTGAAGGCCCAGGCCGCGTAGGTGGGATCGGTCTTCTCCTCGACGATCATCGGCGTCTGCCCTGACGGCTCCGCCCCGATCGCATCGCCGAGGCGGACGGTGCGGCCGACCGCGATCTCGCTCGAGCTGTGCTCGGCCTCGCTCTGGCTCGATCCGCTGGCGAGCACGTACGAGAGCCCCGCGGCGATCAGCGCCACGGCCGCGAACGCCACCGCGAGGTAGAGCCTGACGCCGAACGGGCGCCGGGCTCGACCTCGAACCTCCTGCGCGCTCGCCATCTCGGGAGAAGTCTAAGCGTCGGTGAGCGCCGCTAATGCAGGGCTAACAGAGCCTCGAGGCGAAACGCGAGCGCCTCGAGGGCGAGCTCCTCGCCGACGTTGACTCCGAGGCGGCGCCGAACGTCCATCGCCAGCTCCGCGGCGCGACGGGGGGCGCGGGGGTCGAGCCCCTCGGCATCGGATGCCAGCCGCGCGCTCCGGTCGGAGTTGAGCACGAGCTCGGCGCCGCCGTCGGCTACCGCGGCGAGGTCGCGAAGCCAGGCGCAGAGGAGCGCGAGGCCGAGGTCGAGCGCCTCGGTCCGGGCCCGGCGCTCGGTCCGCCGTACCGCGTCCGTGACCTCGCGCTCGCTCCGGAGCTGGGCCAGCCCGGACTCCTCGGCCGCGACCAGCTCGGCGCCGAGGTCCTCGCCCGCCTTCCTCGCGGCCTCGTCGGCGAGCTCGAGGAGCCGCAGCCAGGGCGCGCCGGCGAGATCGGCGCGGCGGGCGGCTCCGACCAGCTCCTCGGCCGCGTCGCGCAGCTCGCTCGCCGGCGGGGAGAGCAGCGC